>JAGCZK010000112.1 GCA_017960065.1 Paludibacteraceae bacterium | reverse complement strand
GCACCAGCAACCGGCACCGACCCCTCCAGTAACCTCTCGGAAAACCCCTCACCTCCATCAAATTTTCAAACCTTCAAACAAGAAACTTAGAATTGCACCTCGGGCGCATACTCGGCTCCCGACTGCGACTCGAAATAAGGTTTGCGTTTGAAACCGAACCATCCGGCGTAAATCACGGTCGGAAACTTACGGATGTCGGCATTGTACTCGCGCGCCTCCTCATTGAAGTTGCGACGCGCCACGGCAATACGGTTTTCGGTCCCTTCGAGCTGGTCTTGCAGCGCCAAAAAGTTTTCGTTGGCCTTGAGGTCGGGATAGGCCTCGGCAATGGCCAGCAAGCGGCCGATTCCCTGCGACAACTCGTCTTGCACCTTCTGGTACTTGGCCAGGGTTTCTTCGTCCAGGTCCTCCACCGACAACTGCATGCTGCCGGCCTTGGCACGGGCGCTTGTCACCATGTTGAGCGTGTTCTGCTCGTGGGCGGCATAGCCCTTCACGGTGTTGACCAGATTGGGAATCAGGTCCAGACGACGTTGGTACTGGTTTTGTACCTCGGCCCAGGCGCCTTCCACCTCTTCCTGTTCTTCGACCAAATCATTGTAATTGCAACTGGTCAGCATGACCGACATGCCCAGCAACAGCGCCAGGCCAAAAAGAATCTTTTTCATAAGCGTATGGATATCATAAATTTGTTTTGGTTATCAATGATTTTCACCCGACGACAGCCCGGCCTTCAGCACCAGGCCGAGGTTCTTTTTGCCATCGACCTTGGTAATCAGCGGCGCGCCGAAACGCACATGGCGGATATACTCGGTTTCGGCGATGACTTCGGCCTGCTCGAGGTATTCCTTGCAGAAGAACTCCTGCTCTCCGAGGGTATCTACCGTCAGATAGACCGAACCGCAGGAAGTCAGGTTCTGGAAAAAGTGCGTACCCTGGCTCGGGTCGATGTGGTACGAGGTTTCGCCCGCCTCCACAATCACCTTCGCACCAGCTATATTCGGCCATTTCACCGGGATTCCCAGCCAGGGGTCGCTCGAGCCCCAACGCCCGGGACCGATGAGGATATAGGGCCGGTTTTCGGCCATCAGCTGTTTGTTGAACTTGTCGATATCGTAGCCGATCAACTGGTTGTTGGCTTGCGAGAACATGCCGTCCTTGACATAAATCACATCAAAGATATCCGTCATGATGCCGTTGCCCAAAGCGTTGGCCGAGGAGATGAAGCGGTCTTCGCGCGGTACGACCGACAAATCTTCCTCGATCGACTTGTTGGCATCGACGATCGGTCGTATCTGCAAGAGATAGAAGGTGTTATGCTCGTTCTTCTCGTAATCGAGATTGACGGCGAACTCGATTTCGACCGGACGGCCCATTTCGCGCTCACCGACCTTGAGCACCTTGTCGAGCAAATCGGCCAGCGGGAAGACCTCGTGCTCGAGGATGTGCGAGAAGGTGATCACCTTGCGCCCGCCTTCGTAAATGCCGTCGAGCAGCATCTGGTCGTAGGGGTCGAAGGTCGAGGCGATGTAGCGCAGTGTGCCGTCCTGCTCCGCGTCGCGCACCGGCAGCCGGAACAGGTTGAACCCGTCATCGACCATCGGTTCGAACGTGGTTTTGCTGATGTCGAGCGCATTGAAATGCGTTTGGGTTTCGTTGAGCGCAAAGTCGAGCGTGCTGGTCTGCAAAATGTTTTTGGGATGCTTGGGCGAGAAGCGCAGCGTCTGGCCGCCATCCACAATGTATTTGCCCAAACCGAGCGCCAGGTTGACCACGCCGTCTTCGGGTTTTTCGTCGCCGATGGGATAGAAGTTGAGCGAACGCGCCACGCCCGAAAACGAAGGGTAAAACCGCTGGCCGTGCGGCTCGCCGCAGACCTCTTGCAGCACCACGGCCATCTTTTCGCGGCTGATGACGTTTTTGGTCGCCAGCATGTACGACTTGCTGGCATGGTAATATACCGACGCATAGACCGCCTTGATGGCCTCGCAAATCATCATCAGGGTGGTGATGCGATGGCCTTCGACATTGGGCACCATGTAGGTCGAATAAACGCCTGCAAACGGTTGGTAATGAGCGTCTTCGAGCAGACTCGAAGAACGTATGGCAATCGGGTTCGACACCGCACCGAGGTAGGCGTAGAGGTCGCCCACCACCTGCCGGGGCAGTTCGGCCTGCAAAAAATGCTTGAGGATTTCTTCGTCGGGCAAATCCGACAAGGCAATGGGATAGAGATTGTTGGTCTCCATAAACTCGTCGAACTTGTCGGTACAGAGCACCACCGTTTTGGGCACCACAATCTGCGTGTTCTCGTACTCAAAGAACTCCATGTTGCGCTTGGAAAGCATGTCCAAAAAGGCCAGGCCGCGGCCCTTGCCGCCCATCGAGCCTTCGCCGATACGGGCAAAATTGGAGTAGCTGTCGTAGCGGTCGCTGATAAACACGGCCACCACGCCCTTGTTTTTGATTCGCCGGTAGGCAACGATAGCATCAAAAATCACCTTCCGCGCCTCATCGATTTCGCTGACATTGCTGATGCGCAACTCGCGCAAAAATTCGGCCAGCGGGAACATCGCCCGCGAATACAACCAACGCGACAAATGGTTGTGCGACATGTGGTAGTAGAGCGACTCGGTCGGGATGGTGTTGATCTGGTTCTGCAAGTCCTTGAGATTGCGCACTTTGGCCACCACCTCGCCCGTGTCGGGCAGGATAAAATCGAAATCGCCGAAGCCGAAGTTCGATGTCACCGCATCCTTGAGCAACAGGTGCATCGTCCGGTCGTTTTTGTTGATGAAATGGCACTTCAGGCGCTCGACAACGGCACGGTTCTGCTCCTCGCTCGACTCAACGATGATCGGGAGGAAGGGATCGCGCAGGCGCAGGTTCTTGATGAGCTCGATTCCCGCCGTGGCGCACATGTCACCGCCCATCGGGAAACGGATATCGGTCACCACACCGTGGATGTTTTGCTCGTATTTGAGGTAGAGGTCGCGGGCCTCTTCGTAATTACGGGCCAGCAGAATCTTTGGCCGCCCGCGCATACGCAGCATCTGCTCGTGGTCGTTGAGCGCTTCGGTCATGAACGAGCGCGACTGCACAAACACATGCTTGTACAAATAGGGTAGAATCGTCGAATAGAAATGCACCGAGTCTTCGACAAACAGGATGGTCTGCACGCCCACCGAGGCAATGTCCTGATCGACGTTCATCTTGTCCTCAATCAACTTGACAATGGCCAGCAACAGGTCGGTTTCGCCCATCCACGAAAACACGTAGTCGATGTCGTCAAACTCCTGACGGCCGAAGATGCGGTTGAGCATTTCGCCCGAAAACGGGGTGAGCAGGACGATGGGCACGTCGGGCTTGTTGCGCTTGAAGACATTCGCCAGTTCGAAAACGTCCTTGCTGTCGCCGACGGGCATCATGATGACCAACTCAAAGTTGCGGGTGCGCTCGAGCTCACAGGCCTCCTCGATGGTCGAGGCCAGCGTAAAACGCGGGGCATAGCGCAGGTTGAGCGCCGTATATTCGTTGAAGATCTGCTCATCGATGCGCCCGTCCTCCTCCAGCATGAACGCGTCGTACTTACTGGCCACCAGCAGGATGTTGTAAATCCGTTGGGTCATCAGACTGGCAAAGGAGGTATCCTTAAAGTAGAGTTTCTTCAGATTGTCCGAACGGTTCATAACTCACAGTATTTGATAAAAAAAGGGGAGGACTTTCCAATCCGCCCCTTTTTGGATATTTCGGTTTATTTGCTTTCCGCAGAAAAGTTATTTCTTGATGATATAGAAATCACAGCGACGGTTCTTCGGCTCGTAGGTTTCGGGATCGGGAATCGCCCCCTTGGCCTGGGCACGGATACGCGATTCGTCAACGCCCAGATCCTTCAGGTTGCGGATAACCACATCCACCCGTTGCTGTGAAACCTGCATATTATAGGCATCATCACCCGGAGCATCGGAATAACCGAGAATCAGCAGATCCCAACTCGGATTGCGTTTAAGCGAATCAGCGATTTCGGCTACCGTCTTTTTGGACTTCAACGTAATGTAGGTTTTATTCAAGGCAAAGAAGATGGAACCCGACGACTCGGGAAGGTTGCTGAGGTCAATCTCTCCATTCTTTTGTTCGGAAAGTTCGGCAATCTGCTTTTCCAGTTCCTGAATACGTTGCTGCGAATTGCTGCAGCATTCGTTCATCTGATCGGACAGTCTTTTGATTGAAGCCGAATCCAAGCTCGCAACAGGCTGCTGATTGTCCCATTTTTCATTGTCTGCCATCTCTTCTTCCAGTTGGGCTACGCGAGCGCGCAGGCTGTCAATCGATTCATTCGATTGGTCTCCCAACATGTGCTGATGGTAGTCGTACATGCTGGTGTTGCGGACATGGCCTTGTTTTTTGTTGGGAGCGAGTTTGACACGCAGGCCGGCGGTAACGGTGAACATGGCATCGTTGGAGGTGCCTCGGGTGTAATCCTCGCCTTCGAAGTTGTCTTTGTTGTGCATGCGGTACGAACCGCTCAGGTTAACGGCCAACCACTTGTTGATGTTGTACTCCAAGTCAACACCCATGGGGAACATAATGCAACGGCCGTCGTTAAACGGAGTGGCATCCTTGCCGTAGGCCTCTTCGCCTTCGGTCACCTGCGTATCGACGCCGTAGAACGACATGCCGACACCGGCTTTCACATACAGGCCCCAGTGCCAGTCCTTGCGGTATTGGCCAAAGAGGTTCAGCACGTTGACCGAGACCATCAGGCTGGGGTCGCACGACCAACCTTTAAAGGTGTTCTTGCCATACGAACCGGAGGTTTTTCCCATGTAGGGAATGTACTCAAACTGAGCAACCAAACCCCAGTAGGGATTCCAGGTGTACTCACCTTCAACACCGATAATCCACAGCACCTGCGAATTCGAAAACATTTGATTGTAATCTTGTACGGCGTCACCGTCAAACTGTGAAATACCGCCGTGCAGCGCCACCGACCAGTGGGTGTAATCTTTGAAATCGCCGGCCGAGGCGCAAAGGAAACCGAATACTGCGGCAACCAAAACCGCAAAAACTTTCTTCATGTAAAACAGAATTAGGTATATTCTTTATTATATAATCTTCGCAAATATACTCAATATTTGAATGTAATCGTCAAAATGGCATGCATTTTTCTAAAAAAATCATTCCACAAGCTCTCCGATCAGGGTCGCCGGGGTCACCCGCAAGACCTTGACATGCACCAAATCGCCGATTTTGGCCGCGCCTTTGTCAAACAGAATCACTTTGTTTTGCGAACTGCGGCCGAAGAGTTGCTGGGCCGAGCGTTTCGACCGGCCTTCGACCAGCACCTCGAAGACTTTGCCCACGTCGCGCCGGTTGCTCTCGAGCGAAAGCTCCAGCTGCAAGTCGATCATTTCCTGCAGGCGGCGCACCTTCACTTCTTCGGGCACATCGTCGGGCAGGTGCTTGGAGGCGTAGGTACCCGGGCGCTCCGAGTATTTGAACATGAAGGCACTGTCGTATCCGACCTCGCGCATAAGAGAAAGTGTTTGCCGGTGGTCTTCTTCGGTTTCGCTGTGAAATCCCGAAAAGACATCGGTCGAGATACCGCAATCAGGCAGAATCCGACGGATGGCGGCAATGCGGTCGAGGTACCACTCGCGGGTGTACTTGCGGTTCATCAGCTGCAAGATGCGCGAACTGCCCGACTGCACCGGCAGGTGGATGTGTTTGCACAAGTTATCGTGGCGGGCGATGACCTCGAGCGTTTCGTCGCTCATGTCCTTGGGATGCGAGGTCGTAAAGCGGATGCGCAACTGCGGTACCTCCGTGGCCAGGCGGTCGAGCAACTGGGCGAAGCCCATGTCTTCGAAGCGGTACGAATTGACGTTCTGGCCGAGCAGGGTCACCTCGCGGTAGCCCTTGGCCGCCAAATCGCGCACCTCACAGAGGATGCTTTCGTAAGGCCGCGAGCGCTCACGTCCGCGGGTATAGGGTACAATGCAGTACGAGCAGAAATTGTTGCAGCCGCGCATGATGGACACAAAGCCCGAAATCTGTCCGACGCCGATGCGGCGGGGCAGCACATCGCGGTAGGTTTCGGTAAGCGACGACGCTATGTTGATGGCCTTATGGCCCAATTCGACTTCGGCGATCAGGTGCGGCAAATCGAGGTAGGCGTCGGGGCCGGCCACCAGATCGACCACCTTGTTTTGGAGGAGCTGGTCTTGCATGCGCTCGGCCATACAACCGATTACCCCTACGATTAAATGGGGGGTTTTGCGCTTCAGTGACTGAAAATACTCGAGCCGCCCAAGGGCCTTGACCTCGGCGTGCTCTCGAATGGAACAGGTGTTGATAAATACGGCATCGGCCTGCAAAAGGTCGTCGGTCAAGGCATAACCGGCGGTTTGCATAATGGCGGCCACCACTTCGCTGTCGGCAAAATTCATCTGACAGCCGTAGGTTTCCAGAAAGAGTTTCTTGGAAACCGCTTGGGTCGCGCCTTCCATGGCAGATGCATAGTCTGTTGGGCAGGTGTTTTCCATAAACAGTAGTTATTAAATTCGGTACAAAAGTACAAATTTTTCGTTTTCAGCGCTTTATACCCGAATTCTTTTCTTCCTATACAAGCTTTTGTTGAAACCAAATTGTTAATAATCGTTAAATATATGGGTGCTTTCCAGATAAATTTTGGTGATGTAATATTTTGTCGTACCTTTGTCGTAGAAAAGTCATCAGATTTTTCATAGTTAAGGTTTAGGTTAAAAGGGAGAGGAAATAGCGTTTTCCTCTCTTTTTTTCATTTTGCTCTTGACTTCGACCAAAAAAAGATGTATCTTTGCCTTGTCGGTAAACGAAAAGTTTTTGGTCCGGGTAAGAGCCAAAACGCCGCGACGGGATTCCGCCACGGTAAGTAAGATGCCTGCAACATTGTTGCCGGGCGTTTTTTTTGCATGATATTTTGAGATAAGGAATCAGAAATAAGAAACAGAAAACTAACAATTAATACGATCGAAAATGGCTGTTGTTTACATGACCGAAGAAGGTTACAAAAAACTGATGGACGAAATCCGCTACATGGAATCGGTGGAGCGTCCTAAAATTTCGAAACAAATCGCAGAGGCGCGCGACAAGGGCGACTTGTCGGAGAACGCCGAGTATGATGCCGCCAAAGAGGCGCAAGGCATGATGGAGGCCAAGCTGGCCCAACTCAAGGCCACGGCCGTAAACGTCCGCATCATCGACGGTTCGCAAATGAACGCCGACAGCGTACAGATTTTGAGCAAGGTGACCATCAAAAACACCAAAACCGGACAACAAATGACCTACACGCTGGTATCGGAGGCCGAAGCCAACCTGCGCGAAGGCAAGATGTCGGTGGGAACCCCCATCGCCAAGGCCCTCATTGGCAAAAAGAAAGGCGACATCGTGCCGGTAGCGGCTCCTTCGGGCACCATCGAGTTCGAAATCGTGGAAGTTTCATTCTAAAACACGGACGGCTATGGCAAGTATTTTCAGCAAAATCGTCGCCGGCGAGATCCCCTGCTACAAAGTGGATGAAACCGACAAATTTTTAGCGTTTCTCGACATCAACCCGTTGGTGAAAGGTCACACGCTGGTGATTCCCAAACGCGAAGTGGACTATATCTTCGACATGGAAGACGATGAGTTGGCGGCATTCCAGCTCTACGCCAAAAAAGTGGCCGCCGCCATCAAAAAGACCATCCCCTGCAAAAAAGTTGGCCAGGCGGTGATTGGCCTGGAGGTGCCGCATGCACACATCCACCTCATCCCCATCCAAGCCGAGTCGGACATGATTTTCTCGAACAAGAAGCAACAGATTCCGGCCGACGAAATGATGGCCATTGCCAACGCCATCCACTCCAACATGTAAACAGCCCCCGCTATAAAAGCAAAAAGCCCGGCCAGCAGGTCGGGCTTTTTTATACGGTTTCACCGAAGAAAATCAAAGGGTCTCGAGCATCCGCTTGATGACCGTCTGGGCCGATACCACCCGGTTGGCGGCTTCGGGAATGACAATCGAGCGCGGGCTCTCAATGACATCGTCGGTCACAATCATGTTGCGGCGCACCGGCAGGCAGTGCATAAAGTAGGCGTTGTTGGTCCACGACATGTGCTCGGCATCGACTGTCCACGACATGTCCTTGCTCAAAATCTGGCCGTAGTGCTCATCGGCGTAGGCCGACCAGTTCTTGGCATAGATAAAGTCGGCGCCTTCGAAGGCCTTGCGCTGGTCGTACTCGACTTTGGCGCCGCGCACAAACTGCGGGTCGAGTTCGTAGCCCTTGGGATGGGTGATGACAAAATCGACGTCGGCCTCGTTCATAAAGTCGGCAAACGAGTTGGGCACGGCCTGCGGCAACGACTTGGGATGCGGGGCCCAGGTCAGCACCACTTTCGGGCGTTTGGTCTCTTTGTATTGCTCGATGGTGATGAGGTCGGCAAACGCCTGCAACGGGTGCACCGTCGCCGACTCCATGCTGAAGACCGGCTTGCCCGAATACTTGATGAATTGGTTCAGAATCGTCTCCTGGTAGTCGAAATCCTTCGATTCGAACCGGGCAAACGAACGCACGCCGATGATGTCGGCATATTGCGCCATGACCGGACTCGCCTCGAGCAAATGTTCCGACTGGTCGCCGTCCATGATGACACCCCGCTCGGTTTCGAGTTTCCAGGCTCCGGCGTTGACATC
>JAGCZK010000111.1 GCA_017960065.1 Paludibacteraceae bacterium | reverse complement strand
GACCTGCGTGCCGACCGCCAGCCGGAGTTCACCCAAATCGACTGCGAGATGTCGTTTGTGGAGCAAGAGGACATCATCTCGCTGTTCGAAGGCATGGCCAAACACCTGTTCAGCAAACTGCGCGGCGTGCAACTGGGCGATTTTCCGAGAATGACCTGGCACGACGCCATGAAATACTACGGCAGCGACAAGCCCGACACGCGTTTCGGCATGCGGTTTGTTGAGCTGATGGACGTCCTCAAGGGATACGGGTTCGGGGTGTTCGACAACGCCGCCTACATCGGAGGTATCTGCGCCAAAGGCGCCGCCAGCTACACCCGCAAACAGCTCGACCAGCTGACAGAATTCGTCAAACGCCCGCAAATCGGGGCCAAGGGCATGGTTTACGCCCGTGTCGAAACCGACGGCAGCGTCAAATCGAGTGTGGACAAGTTCTACACGCAAGACGTGTTGCAACAACTCAAAGCCGCCATGCAGGCCGAGGCCGGCGACCTGATCCTGATTCTTTCGGGCGACGATGCCAACAAGACCCGCAAACAGCTCTGCGAACTCCGTTTGGAGATGGGCTCGCAACTGGGATTGCGCGACAAAAACCAATTTTCGTGCCTGTGGGTAATCGACTTCCCGATGTTTGAATGGAGCGAAGAAGAAGGCCGGCTCATGGCCATGCACCACCCGTTCACGCATCCCAAGGCCGAAGACATTCCGCTGCTCGACAGCGACCCCGCAGCCGTTCGCGCCGATGCCTACGACATGGTCATCAACGGCGTGGAAGTCGGTGGCGGTTCCATCCGTATCCACGACCCGAAACTGCAGGCCAAAATGTTCGAAATTTTAGGTTTTACGCCCGAAAAGGCCGAAGAGCAGTTCGGTTTCCTGATGAACGCCTTCAAGTTTGGAGCACCTCCCCACGGCGGTTTGGCCTACGGCCTCGACCGCTGGGTCAGCCTGTTTGCCGGATTGGATTCGATTCGCGACTGCATTGCCTTCCCCAAAAACAACTCGGGCCGCGATGTGATGCTCGACGCCCCCGCCCCGCTCGACCAGAAACAACTCGACGAGCTCACCCTCGCCGTCGTGCAAAAAGCGTAAGCGTTTTTTTTCAAGCAAAAAGGTGGCGTCCTACGGCGTCACCTTTTTTTTGTGTTTTACAAAAGCATGGACAGTGAAATGCGTTTGCGCGACCGGTCAACCTCCATGACGCGTACCTGCACATGCTGGTGAAGCCGGACCACCTCAGCGGGCGACGACACATACTTGTCGGACAGTTGCGACACATGTACCAGCCCGTCTTCGTGCACCCCGACATCGACAAAGGCGCCGAAATTCGTGACATTGGTGACAATACCGGGCAAAACCATGCCTTCGTGCAAGTCGTCGAGCGTCTGCACCGAGGGGTCGAACGAGAACTCCTCCACCTCGCAGAGCAGCCTGATCGAAAAGATCGACATCTTCGGATGGTTCAACAAGGATAAGATCGAAGTGCCGAATTTCCTCAACATGAAGTACGACGACGTGCTGG
>JAGCZK010000110.1 GCA_017960065.1 Paludibacteraceae bacterium | reverse complement strand
TTCACCGCCGTTCCAGCGTACAATCAGCTTGTAGAGCTGGCCGTGGCTCATCGCCTTTTCGGGAAAGGTGCCTTCGAACACCCCGCCGCCGATGGCCTTGAGCTTGTAGCTGTCGTTGACGGTCCAGTCGTTAAAATCTCCAATCAGCCAAATCTCGGTGGCGTTGGGCGCCCACTCTCTGAAAACCCAGCCCGAAGCGAGCTTGTGCAGACCAAAGTACAGGTAGCCGGAGGCAAATTCCGACAAGCGTTGGCGATGGCCGCGCGTCAGGTCCTGCAATTTCGACGCCACATAGTCGTAACGTCCTTGAATTGCCGCTTCGTAAGGTTCAAGCCAGGGGTCGTTTTGGATGATTTTCAATTTTTCCATAGGCCTAATTATAAGTTCTGATGCTCGTTACGCAACAGATCGTTGATATTCTTCACCGGCGTAAAGGTTTTGACCGGAACATCGACAAAAATCGTATTCCAGTCCGCCATGCAACCGTTCCACAGACCGGGACGCTCGAGCATGATCAGCTCGTTGCCCTCGACCGCCTTTTTGTGGCAGACAATGGCTTCGTTGAGGTTGGCAAAGGCGTTCAAATCGTAGGGTTTGCCCTTGTAGTCGCGCAAAAAGCACACCATATCGACCGGATTGAAGTGGGTCGAGCGGACAAACGACTTTTTCAGTTCTTCATTTTGGGCAATCTGGTAATACTCCACAATCTGCAGCGACGACGTGCCGTCGTCATTGCGCACCCAGCACGGCATACCGCCCTGCTCCTCTTCGTTGCGCACCATGCCGCACACCCGCAGGGGGCGGTTGAGTTTGGTGCGGAGGTAGTCGAGCTGCTCCTCGCGCGGCATGCTCAGAATGTTCTGGCGTTTGATGTTCAGCACATTTTCGACGAAGTTGATGATTTCGATGAGTTTGTCATCCGAAACATCCTCTTTATCAAGTACTTTGAGGTACTTGTTGATCATCTTTTGGGTTTGCACGAGCAAGCCGCCCATCATTTTGCGCGACCGGGCCACCAGTTTTTTGGTGGGGTCGATGGCCACGTTGTCGATATTGGTCACAAAGGCCACCTCGGCCTTGAGTTCGCAGAAATTCGGGAACAGCGAACCGTGGCCGCCGCAGTGGAAACACAATTTTCCGGTTTCATCGCGGAGCCATTTGTTTTCGTCCGTTAAAATGAGGGTATCCGTCGCATGGCTTTGACAAGGCAGCGTAATCAGGAAATTCAGGCCGAATTTCTTCTCAATCGGGTAACGGAACTCATTGATGTAGTTCTGAACCGACTCCTGATGCTCTTCGGCGACGGTAAAGCAGACGTTGACCACCCCGCCCTTTTCGCCCGAAACCATGGCGCTCTCAATCAGGTGTTCCTGAATGGGCGTACGGGTGTCTTCGAACGAAGAATAGTACTTGACGATTTTCTTGGGGAGGTATTTTTGAATCGCTACGAAGCGTTTCGACTTGTCGGTGTGGAATTTGAACAGCGCACTGGGCTGCGAGCGGTAGTTGAGGCCCTCTTCGGTCAGCATCAGCGAAAGCACCTGCTTGTACTGGCCTTTTTCGAGCAACTCCTGCACGTTTTCGCCGGTTTTCTCAAGACAGACCTTGTCGAGTTCGGCATAGAAAGCGAAGCTGGGCAGGTGTTTGAAGAAGTTTTTTTCGTAATTGGTCTGCGGTTCGTCGTAATCGGCGTGCAGGAAATTGAACAGTTCGCGGAAAAAACGGTGGGCGGTGCCGGATGCCGGAATGAAATGGCTGATACTCTTGCCTTTTTCGAGATAACGGTCCCAAATACCGACATAAGCCTCCTGATCAGTTTCACTGACCGCGAGGATGCCGTCGTCAATGGCAGCCGTGCGCAACACCTCGGGAGCGGGAACCCCTTTCCGAAGGCATTTGTATTGTTTTTTGACCTCTGCTTCGCCGATGCCCTTGCTTTGCAGCAACGACCAGTCGTCATCGGTCAGTTGAATATCTGCTTTATTCTCCATAATTCGTGCAAAAGTACATATTTTTGGGCAATCATTCAAATATCTGTCGCAAAATCAATCAACAATTATGAACGAGGCCGACAAAACCGTATCTTTGCAACAAATTCGTAACAAAATAATGCAGGAGATTTCGGATTATCGGAGGTATTGCCAGCGGGTGTTCGGATGCCGTGTGCAGAAAATTTCGGTCACGGTCGGCGGCACCTGCCCCAACCGCGACGGCAGCAAAGGCACCGGCGGCTGCATCTTCTGCAACAACCAGAGCTTCACACCCCCCTATTGTCTGAAATCCGACTCGGTGCGCGAGCAGCTCGACGCCGGCCTGCGTTTTTTTGCCCATAAGCCCGATTATCAGAAGTTTATCGCCTACTTCCAAGCCTACAGCAACACCTACGGGCCGACCGGCGATTGGATCCGGCGCTACGAAGAGGCGCTCGCCTATCCCGAAATCGCCGGGCTGGCCATCGGCACCCGCCCCGACTGCCTGCAAGACGACCTGCTCGACTACCTGGCCGAGAAGGCCCGCCACACCTACATTTTGGTCGAACTGGGCGTCGAAAGCACCCTCGACCGCACGCTCGAGGCCATCAACCGCGGCCACAGCTACGCCGACAGCGCCGAGGCCATCCGCCGCTGCCACGAGCGGGGCCTGCAAACCGCCGCCCACCTCATTCTGGGGCTTCCGGGCGAGTCGCGCGACGAGATGCTGGCCCACGCCGACCGCATTTCGCAACTGCCCGTCGATTTGCTCAAGCTGCACCAGCTCCAAATCGTCAGAGGCACCCGTTTGGCCGATGAATTCGCCAAAAATCCCGGGTTCGTACACCTGTTCGGTGCCGACGAGTACATCGACCTGGCCATCAGTTTTGTCGAACGCCTGCGGCCCGACATCACCGTCGAGCGCCTGGTGTCGCAATCGCCTGCGCAGTGGCGCATCGCCCCCGACTGGCAGCTCAAAAACTACGAATTCACCGAAAAATTCCGTCGGCGGATGCGCGAGCGGCAGACCTGGCAGGGCCGTCTTTTCCATTTTAATGACAACTAATCGTCAATTTTGTTGCGTTACTCTACAATTTTGCGTAAATTTGCGCCTTGTAGAGTAAAAACCGATTATGCCTCAAACATCCACCCGCGGTCAGAGCATGCCGCAATCGCCTATTCGTAAACTGGTTCCGCTGGCCGACAAAGCCAAAGAACGCGGAGTCAAGGTCTATCATCTCAACATCGGACAACCCGATTTGAAGACCCCCGAAAACGCGCTGGAGGCGGTTCGCCGCATCGACCGTAAAATTTTGGAATACAGCCCGAGCGACGGCATCAAATCGCTGCGCGTGCGTCTGACCGACTATTACAAACGCTTCAATATCAACGTCGAACCTTCGGACATCATCGTCACCTCCGGCGGCTCCGAGGCGGTGAACTTCGCCTTCATGGCCTGCCTCGACCCGGGCGACGAAATCATCGTGCCCGAACCGGCCTACGCCAACTACACGGCCTTCGCCATCAGCGCCGGCGCCATCATCAAACCGATCGTATCGACCATCGACGAAGGCTTCGCCCTGCCCAGTGTCGAAAAGTTTGAGGAGCAGATCACGCCCCGCACCAAGGGCATTCTGATTTGCAACCCCAACAACCCGACCGGCTACCTCTACACCAAGGATGAAATGAACAAAATCCGCGATTTGGTCAAGAAATACGACCTCTACCTCTTCTCCGACGAGGTTTATCGCGAATTCTGCTATACCGGGGCTCCGTACATTTCGGCGTTCCACCTCAAAGGCATCGAAGAAAACGTGGTTTTGTTCGACTCGGTGTCGAAACGCTACAGCGAGTGCGGCATCCGCGTCGGCGCCCTCGTCTGCAAGAACAAGGCCGTCAAAGAGAGCGTGATGAAGTTCTGCCAGGCCCGCCTGAGCCCCCCGCTCCTCGGCCAGATCGTAGCCGAAGCCTCGATCGACACGCCCGAAGAATACATGCTCGAAATGTACAACGAGTACGTGGAGCGCCGTAAGTTCCTGATTGACGGGCTGAACCGCATTCCCGGCGTCTATTCGCCCATCCCCATGGGGGCCTTCTACACGGTGGCCCGCCTGCCGATCGACGACTGCGACCGCTTCTGCGCCTGGCTGCTTTCGGATTTCGAATACGAAGGACAAACCGTCATGCTGGCACCGGCATCGGGATTCTATACCATGAACACCATGGGACGCAATGAGGTCCGCCTTTCCTATACGCTCAAAAAAGAAGACTTGGCAAAAGCCCTGTTCGTTTTGGGCAAGGCGCTTGAAGCGTACCCCGGCAGAACTTTATGAGATTCGAGTACTTCATCGCCCAACGCATTCATTTCAAACCCTCCGATGAAACCCAAAAGCAAAGTCGGCGGGTAAGGCCGGCTGTGCGCATCGCCACCATCGGCATCGCCCTGGGGCTGGCCGTCATGATGATTGCCATCGGCGTGGTGACGGGCTTTAAGAAGGAAGTACGCGAAAAGGTCATCGGTTTCGGATCGCACATCCAAATCACCAGCCTGACCAACAACAACACCTACGAGCTCGAAGCGGTGAGTTTCGACTCGGCTCTAGTGTCGCAACTGCGCCAAACCGACGGGGTCCGCTATGTGGGCCCCTTCTGCACCAAACCCTGCATACTCAAAACCTCCGAGGATTTTCAGGGGATGGTACTCAAAGGCCTCGACGGCCACTACCACTGGGATTTCTTCGAAAAGAACCTCTGCGAGGGCCAGCTGCCCGACTTTGGCACCGAGGCCCCCTCTACCGAAGTGCTGGTTTCGAAAACCATTGCCGACATGATGCACCTGGCCGTGGACGACGACTTTTTGGTTTACCTGATTCAGGAAGACATCCGCGTGCGCAAGTTTCATATCACCGGCATCTACAACACGGGTCTGCAAGACTTTGACAAACTCTTCGTGCTCTGCGACATCCGGCAGGTGCAACAGCTCAACGGCTGGGACAACGACGAAGTCAGCGGCCTCGAACTGCTGGTCAGCGACTACAACCGGCTCGATGAAATCACCGAAAAAGTTCACGACCGGGCCGCCAACCGGTTCGACCGCCACAACCGCAGCTTTTACATCCGGAGCATCCGCGACGTGCAGGGCCAGATTTTCGCCTGGCTCGATTTGCTCGACATGAATGTGGTGGTGATTCTCATCCTGATGCTGGCCGTATCGGGCTTCAACATGATTTCGGGCCTGCTGATTCTGATTCTCGACAAAACCAACCTGATCGGCACCCTCAAAGCCATCGGGTGCCGCGACTGGAGCGTCCGCAAGATCTTTATCTACCAGGCGGCGTTTTTGATCGGAAAAGGCCTGTTATGGGGAAATATCATCGGGTTGAGCCTCTGCCTGTTGCAAAAATACCTGCATGTGATTCCGCTCGATCCGACCGTTTATTACGTCGATACGGTGCCCGTCAACCTGAGCGTGTGGCATGTGTTGGGATTGAATTTCGGCACTGCGGCCATCGCCTTGCTGATGTTGCTGCTTCCGTCTTACGTCATCGCCAAGATTTCGCCGGCCAAGTCCATCCGCTTCGACTAAGCGCCCGTCCGGCTGTCAGTCTTCGGGGCCGGTCGTGAAATCCAAATCCATTTTGAGCCCGATCCGGTAATCGGGATAGCGTTGCTGCAGGGCCTCCGTCACGCGGGTGCGGATGGCTTCGGTATCCTGCCGGTAGTCGGCGAGCACGTCGAGCGACAGTTCGCGCATGGCCGTATCGACCACGATTCCGTGGGCCTGCACCACGCCTGGATAATCCAACACCAGCTGCTTGATTTCGCGCTGCATACGGCCCACCTCGGTCTGCGGGCCGCTCAGCGTGTAGATGCCGATGGTCATGTCGATGCCGTACTTCTTGCGCAGGGCCAGTTCGATGCGGTGGCAAAGCATCTGCACCTCGTCGGCCCGCTTGTCGGCGTCGGTTTCGATGTAGACGGAGCCGATGATCCGTTCGGGACCGTAATTGTGCACCACCAGGTCGTACGCACCCATCACACCGTCGATTTGGCACACTTCCTCGCTGATTTTACGGCACAAATCGTAGTCGGCACGCGCCCCGACCACTTCGTTGAGCGGCGAGACAATCAGCTCGACACCGGCCTTGATGATAAAGACCGAAATGAGCACGCCGATGTAGCCGTCGATGTTGTAGTTCCAAATCATATTGGTGGCGGCGCCGATCAGGGTCGAAACCGAAATCAGAATGTCGAAAAGCGCGTCGTACGACGAAGCCAGTAAGGCGTCGGACTTGTATTTTTTGCCGTTTTTACGGTAGAAAACCGTAATGAAGATTTTGCTGCCGATGGCCGCAAACACCACCAGCAGGGTCACCCAGGTATAAGCGGTTTGCAGCGGATGGATGATTTTGCGCACCGACTCCACCATCGACATCACTCCGGCGCCGAAAACCAGCAAGGCAATCAGGATGCCGCTGAAATACTCGAAACGGCCGTGGCCGAAGGGATGCTCGCGGTCGGCCTGCTTCTTCGAAATCTTGATGCCGGCAATCGTAATCACCGCCGACATGACGTCGGTCAGGTTGTTGACGGCATCGACCAAAATGGTCAGCGAGTTGGCCAAAAAGCCGACCAGGGTCTTGAACAAGACCAGAAACACATTGATGACAATGCCGATGACACTGGTCCGGGTAATCGCTTCTTCTCTACTGGGCATAGGCTATAGGATTTCGGCTACGGTAAAATTGCTGCCTCCGACAAAAATCAGGTCGTCGTCGGCGGCGTCGGCCTTGGCGGCTTCAAGCGCGGCCTGCACCGAGGCGTACGCCTCGCCTTCGAGTCCGAAGGCAGCCGCCAGCATCTTCAGATCGGCGGCTGGCAGGGCGCGCTGGATGGCGGCGTTGCAAAAATAATAGCGGGCGTTGACGGGCATCAGCGACAGGCAGGTGCGGATGTCCTTGTCGCCCACCATGCCGAACACGATGCGCAGCTGGCGGCAGGGGTAGTTTTCGAGCTGATGGGCGATGTAACGGATGCCGCCCTCGTTGTGGCCGGTGTCGGCGATGACCGTCGGATGCTCCGACAATGTTTGCCAACGGCCCATCAAACCGGTCATTTCGACCACATGCGACAGGCCTTCGGCAACAGCTTCGTCGGTAATTCCGAAATGCGGGCGCAAAATCTGCAGGGCGGCCAGAATCGTCTTTTTGTTGTGCGTCTGGCAGTCGCCCTTCAGCTCGTAGTCAAAGCGCGGGTCGTCGGCGTTGTCTTCGGCATAGACCACCGGCAGGTCGGCCTTGGCGTCGTAGATGGCCCGCAGGGCCGGGCTGGCCTCGCCCACCACCACCGGCACACCGGGTTTGATGATTCCGGCCTTTTCAACGGCGATTTGCTCCACCGTCGAGCCCAAGAGTTTGGTATGGTCGAGGCTGATGTTGGTGATGACCGACAGCAGCGGCGTGATGATATTGGTCGAGTCGAGCCGGCCGCCCAGGCCCACCTCAATGACCGCCACATCGACGTGCATGTCGCGAAAGTAGCAGAAGGCCATCAGCGTGGTGATTTCGAAAAAGGAAGGCTGCAACCGGTCGATCTGCTCTCCGGCCTCGGCCACAAAGCGCACCACATAGTCGTGGTCGATGGGCTGGCCGTTGACCCGGATCCGCTCGGCGAAATCCTTGAGGTGCGGCGACGTGTAAAGCCCCACCCGGTAGCCGGCCGCCTGCAACACCGCCGCAATGGTATGGGTGGTCGAGCCTTTGCCGTTGGTACCGGCCACATGCACGGTCGGATAGGCCCGGTGCGGATGGCCGTAATGCGCGTCGAGTTGCAGCACGGTGTCGATTCCGGGCTTGTAGGCCGATTGTCCCTGTTGTTGGAACATCGGTGTCTTGACATACAGATACTGGAGGGTTTCGGAATAATCCATAAGCGTGAGCCTCATTTTTATTCCCACAAAATTACATTTTTTCAAAAACATTTCGTACATTTACATATCGAAAACTTAAAAATCATATCCTATGGGAGCCAAAAAGAATTTTGTGTTGGACACCAATGTCATCCTGCACGACTACAAATGCATCTACAACTTTCAGGAAAACGACATCTACATCCCCATGGTGGTCTTGGAAGAGTTGGACAAATTCAAGAAAGGCAACGATGAACTGAACTTTAACGCCCGCCAGTTCGCCCGCGAAATTGACGAAATCAGCGACCACGACTTCTTTGACAAGGGTGCCGCCCTCGGCGAAGGGCTCGGCCGCCTGTTCATTGTGGTCAACGCCCGTTCCGAAGCCATCGAAAAAGCCTTTATGGAGCGCACGCCCGACCACCGCATCTTGGCAACCGCCGATTTTATCGCTCAAAAATATCCGAAAATCAAGACCGTACTCGTCACCAAAGACATCAACCTGCGCATGAAGGCCCGTTCGCTCGGCATGCTGTCGGAAGACTACTTCAACGACAAAATCACCGACAAACGCGTGTACGACAAGGAGCAGGAGGTGTATGAAGGCATCGACAGCGCGCTCATCGACCGGATGTACAGCACGGCGGCAGGGGTTCCGGCCAACAGCTTCCCCTTCGCCAAGGAACTGGAGCCCAACCAATATTTCCTGCTCAAGAGCGACCGCAACACCGTGATGGCCAAATACGACCCGAACATCGAATCGGTGGTGAAAGTGCCGAAAGGCAAGGCCTTCGGCATCGAAGGACGCAACTCGGAGCAAGCCTTCGCCCTCGACGCCTTGCTCGACGACAACATCAAGCTGGTGTGCATCACCGGTAAGGCCGGTACGGGCAAAACCCTGCTGGCGCTGGCGGCGGCCCTCGAACGCTCGCACGAATACAAGCAGATCCTGCTGGCCCGCCCCATCGTGGCCCTTTCCAACAAAGACTTAGGCTTTTTGCCGGGTACCGAAAAGGACAAGGTGGCGCCGTACATGCAGCCGCTGTTCGACAACCTCAACTTTATCAAGCGCCAGTTCTCGGCCGAAAGCCGCGAGGTGTCGTCGATCAACGAAATGCAGTCGAGCGGCCAGCTGGTCATCGAAGCCCTGGCCTTCATCCGCGGACGCAGCCTTTCGGACGCCTACATCATCGTGGACGAGGCCCAGAACCTGACCCCGCACGAAATCAAGACCATCATCACCCGTGCCGGCGAAAACACCAAGGTCGTGTTTACGGGCGACGTGGCGCAAATCGACCAACCCTACCTCGACCAGTTCTCCAACGGCCTGGTCTATACCATCGACAAGATGAAAGGCCAACAGATTTTCGCCCATGTCAATCTGGTCAAAGGCGAACGAAGCTATCTGTCGGAATTGGCCAGCAATTTGTTGTAAACACGATTAGCGCCATTTTAACATGCTAAAATTCAAAAGATTCGTCTTTTCGTTGCTGATGGCAACGGTCGGATGGATGGCGTCGCATGCGCAAATCAGCCTGTCGCTTTCCGACAGCGCGCGCATTTCGCTGCTGACCTGCTCGCCGGGCGGAAGCGTCGAAGAACTCTTCGGGCACACCGCCTACCGCATCGAAGACCCGGCCAGCGGGCTCGACCTCATTGTCAACTACGGGCTTTTCAGTTTCGACCAGCCCCATTTCATCGCACGATTTGTCAAGGGCGAGACCGACTATATGTGCGGGCCGAACAGCCCGAAATGGTTTCTGCGGCAATACCGCGAGCGCGGATCGTCGGTCACGCAGCGGCAACTGCGTCTGACGCCCGCCCAGCGCGACTGTCTCTACTCCACACTCATCACCAATATGATGCCGGAGAACGCCACCTACCGCTACAATTTCATCTTCAACAACTGCGCCACCAAACCGCGCGACCTCACCGAGCAATGCCTGGCTGGCGGCCTGCACTACGCCTTTGCCGACCCGACCCAAGAAAGCGAAATCAGTTTCCGCGACGCGATTAAGGAATATACCCAGACCGCCTCTTGGGCGCAATTCGGGTTCGACTTGTGTTTGGGCGCGGGCACCGACCGCAAGGCCACCTTCCACGAGTTGCTGTTTCTGCCCGAAAAGCTGCAGGAGGCCTACGCCAGTGCCGTCATCAGCGGCGAAACCGGCAACCAGCCCCTGGTTATGGCCACCACCGAACTTACCCCCCGCACGCGCACCGACCAAAACCTGCCCGTCGGGCCTCACCTGCTCTTCTGGAGCCTGCTGGCGACAGTCATGCTGATTTCCGTTTGGGGATACCGCAAGCGCCGTCCGCTCATCGGGCTCGACGCCTTGCTGTTCACAGCGGGTGCCTTGGCCGGCAGCATCGTCTTCTTTTTGGTGTTCTTCTCAGAGCACCCCTTTACCGACCACAACTTCAACCTCTGGTGTTTGAATCCGCTGATGCTGTGGCCGCTGCTGTCGCTGTGCATCCCGCCGCTACGCCGTTGGGACTGGGTGTTTTACGGCTTATGGGCCATCAGCACGGCCTTGTACCTTATTGCCTTTGCGTTTGTGCCGCAAGACATGCACACGGCCATGCTGCCGATTGCGGGCATGTACCTCTGCCGCGCCACCAGCCGCTGCATGCTGCATTTCCGCCAGCAAGTGGGTTAAGTCTTTCATCAAGATAAAAAAAACAGGCTTGAGAAAAACTCAAGCCTGTTTTTTTTGTGTGTAAAGAGAAGGATTAGTTCAAAGCGACAAACACTTCTTTGCCTTCTTCTTTTACCGAAATTTTGCCTTCACGAAGCAACCAACCGAAAGCTGCATACAAGTCTTTTTCGGTCAATTTGGTCACTTTCTTCAGATCTTTTACTTCTACGGCCTTTTTTGCGCCGTTCAATGCTTGCCATACGAGACCTGCATTGGTTCCTACTTTCTTTTCCATATTAAATGAATGATGAATAGTGAATAATTATCTTTTCTTTAGCCGCTGCAAAGTTAACCATTAAATTGATTCATTTGTCATTTCAGTTCGACTTTTTGCTAGAAAATCTAAAAACACGCACAAAAATACGCAAATATTACAATTTTGGTACAACAAGCGGTTCAACAACAAAAAAACCGACCCAGTATAAGGGGTCGGTTTTTGCTCTGAGCCACTTCCCGGACTCGAACCGGGGACCTACGCATTACGAATGCGTTGCTCTACCAACTGAGCCAAAGTGGCTTAAAAATTACCCGATTAAAACGC
>JAGCZK010000109.1 GCA_017960065.1 Paludibacteraceae bacterium | reverse complement strand
TGCGTTTTGGGCTGTGCCATCAACGAGTCGAAAAACGCCGCTACCGCCGATTGCGACAAGCCCTGCTCCTCGGGCAGGCTATAGGGCAACTCCCGGGCGTAGCTGACCGCTGCACACCACATCACAACAAGCGAAAGGACTGTATTTTTCATAAAAAAACGTTTTTTTTGCAAGCCCGCTGACACCGAGGCACATACGCAAAACACCGTCTGTCGGAATCTTACACGATGATTTAAACCATACGCATCGGTTTCGGGTCAAAAAGACAAATGCCACAGACAATGGCTGTTAAACAATGATTAGTAAAAGAGCGTCAGGTCCGCCATAACGGCGGACCTGATTGTTTCTACAACACATGGCGCCGGCGAAGCTCGTCGCGCAGAGCGGCGGGGTCGGTAAAGCGGATTCCTCGAATCCCCATACGCTCGCCCACCACGATATTGGCGGCATTGTCATCGACAAAGAGGCACTCCGAAGCCTTCAGGTGATAGCGTTCCAACAAAGCCGCATAAATCGCCGTTTCGGGTTTGAGCAGCTTGGCGTCGCCCGAAATGATGTAACCGTCGAGCAGGCCGAAGGCCTCGAAGCGGTGCTCCACCAGGCGGAACGTTTCGCGCGCCCAGTTGCTGAGGCCATAGACGCCGTAGCCTTTCGCCTTCAACGCTGAAATCAGTTCGGCCATGCCGGGAAGCGCCTCGCCAATCATATCGATCCACCGGTCGAAATACATCCGGATTTCCTTTTCCCATTCGGGGAAAAGGGCGACCCGCTCTTCGGTGGCGACGCGGATGGGCTTGCCCCGATCGACCTCTCCGTTCCAGACAATGGTGCAGATTTCGTTCAAAAAGCGGGTGGCCTTTTCGGCATCACCAAAATAAGGGTCGTACACATAATGCGGGTTCCAATCGACCAGTACCGCCCCAAAATCAAAGATGATGTTTTTGACCGGAGCGTCGGACAAGGGGAACAATGGCTTGTGGTCGGCCATAAACACCATCAGGCGCTTGAACTCCTGCTCAAAGTTGGGGGTGAACACCCCATAGCCCAAATGGGCGCAGATATCACTGATGGGCCAGAAACGGCCTTCGTCGATTTCGACGGGATCGGGTTGGATGGGACCGTCGTAAATGCAATAGAAGGCATTGACGAGTTCGTATTCGACCTTCGAGCGGAACGGATAGGCAAAAGCCGGCCGCATGTCGGCACCCGTAATGCCGAGTTCCTCGCGCACCTCGCGCTGCAGGCCCTCGAGTACGGTTTCGCCATAATCCACATGACCGCCCACAGAAGTGTCCCACTTGCCCGGCTGGATGTCTTTGGACATCGAGCGCTTTTGCAGGTACAGTTCGCCACGGGAGTTGAACACATGCAGGTGCACCACCGGGTGCAACTTAAAGGAGCCGCTGTGGCACTCGGTGCGGGTGGCCCGGCCGATCACCTCGCCAGATTCGTTGACCAAAGGGAAATACTCTTCCATAAAATCACATGATTGTTAACGCTTTATTCCTGGCTTAATTTAGATTCAATTTCCTCAATAGTTGGCAATGCACCTTCAACATTCACCGGATAAAATTGTTCCAACTCGTAAGATGATATGGCAATAGGTTGATTGCTGGATTCCAACGAGTATTTCGCAAGCAACCCATTCTTTTTTTTACATATCAGCAAACCAATTGTCGGGTTGTCGTCAGGACGCTTCAGCAAATGGTTGCATGCAACAATATAGCCGCCTATTTGTCCGACATCGGGGAAATCAAAATCATCTATCTTTACCTCAACCACCACATAGCATCTGAGTTTCAGATGATAGAACAATAAATCTATAAACTTCTCTTTGTCACCAATTTGCAAACGATATTCACGTCCTACATACGAAAATCCGGAACCCAATTCAACAAGAAAGTTGGTAATGTTTGTAAGCAACGCATTTTTCAGCAGCGTTTCATTATACTTGCCTTTGACCCCCCGCAAAGGTGAAATTGTAAGGATCCTTGGTTATTTCTTGAGCCAAATCACTATCAGGTGCCGGAAGCGACGATTTGAAATTAGTTATGGCGTTTCCTTGTCGTTCGTATAGGTTTGTGTCTATCCAATTAAGCAATACAGCTCTGCTCCAACCATTCTCTAACGTTTGTGACACAAAGAACATTGCCTTTTGCGGGTTATCGGAGCAGCGATCAATAATCAGCCGATGATGTCCCCAAGGAATCCCGCACAATTTTTCCACAACTTGTGGAAGATTTTCAATTACCTTGGAATAAAGCTGATAGAATCGTTTGCAATATCTGATGTTTGATTCAGAGAGACCTTCCACATTGGGAATTTCATCCTTCAAATCACGGCTTAAAACCGCATAAAACTGCGTTCCATACTTGTTCTCATCCGATCTTTCGGCAATATCTTTCCCAAGGCTAAGATTAAACAACAACTGCTCAGTGTTGACTTTTACGGCCGCCTTTATTTGGCATTGACGGTAACGTAATGCCAATGATTTAAGCCATTGTCTGTAATCCTTGTCGGTGATAGTTGGATTGTTACTCATATTCTGATTATTTAGGGGCGACCATATTTTCACCCAAAGGTAATCAAATATTTCGAATCAACTGTTCCGCACAAAAAAAACGCTGCGGTTGCAGCGTTTTTTTGTGATTAACCACCGAAGTTGTCGAAGTGGATCATGTCGTCTTCCACACCGAGGCTGTGCAACAAGTCGAGCACGGTCTTGGCCATCATTGGAGGACCACAGAGGTAGTATTCGATGTCTTCGGGTTCCTCGTGTTGTTTGAGGTAGGTGTCGCCCATCACCGGAGCGATACAGCCGGCCGTATATTTGATACCCAGTCCGTCGGCCTTGGGGTCGGGACGGTCGAGTGCCAAGTGGAAGTGGAAATTGGGGAATTCCTTGTCCATGGCCAGGAAATCGTCGAGGAAGAACACCTCGTCGATAGCACGGGCACCATAGAAGTAGTGCATTTCGCGGTCGCGGGTGTTGAGCGTTTTGAGCATGTGCATGATTTGTGCACGAAGCGGAGCCATACCGGCACCACCGCCGACCCAAATCATTTCGCGCTTGCTGTCGAAAATCGGGTGGAAATCGCCGTAAGGACCACTCATCGTTACCTTGTCGCCCGGTTTGAGCGAGAAGATGTAGGTCGAAGCGATACCGCAGGGAACATCCATAAAGCCGGGGCCTTGATCCTTCGGCTTGAAGGGAGGCGTGGCGATACGCACCGTCAGGGTGATGATGTCGCCCTCATCGGGATAGTTGGCCATAGAGTAGGCACGGATGGTCGGTTCGGTGTTCTTTTGCTTGAGGTTGAACAAACCGAATTTTTCCCAAGCCGGCACATACAGGTCGCCAATCAGCTCGCGGTCGAAATCGTTGTAGTTGAGATCGTATTCGGGAATTTTGATCTGCGCATACGAACCGGGAACGAAGTCCATGTGTTCGCCTGCCGGCAGTTTCACCTTGAATTCTTTGATGAAAGTAGCCACGTTCTTGTTCGAGATAACCTCGCACTCCCATTCCTTGACGCCCAGCACCGATTCGGGCACCTTGATGGCCAAGTCGCCCTTGACCTTCACTTGGCAACCCAAACGCCAGTGGTCTTTTTGTTGTTTGCGCGAGAAGTGTACCTGTTCGGTCGGCAGAATTTCGCCGCCACCTTCGAGCACCTGACATTTGCACTGGCCGCAAGAGCCTTTGCCACCGCAAGCCGAAGGCAGGAACACGCCTTCTGCGGCCAGGGTGCCTAACAATGCTCCACCAGAAGCCACTTCCATTTCTTTATCTCCGTTGAGGACGACTTTTACCGGGCCCGAAGGCGACAGGTAGCGTTTGGCTACCAACAGCAAAACCACCAACAAGAGAATAATGGCCAAAAATACACCAACGCTAACGCCTATCATCGTTGCATTGATTGCTAACAAAATATTCATCATTGTTGCTTTAAGAAAGTTTCAAACCAGAAAAACACATAAATGCAATCGCCATCAGACCCACCATAATAAAGGTGATGCCCAATCCACGCAAGGGCTTGGGAACATCGCAGAAGGCCATCTTCTCGCGAATGGCGGCCAAAATCACAATGGCGAACATCCAGCCGAGACCCGAGCCGAAGGCATAAACCGAAGCCTCGCCCACATTGGAGAAGGCCCGTTGCTGCATAAACAGCGAGGCACCCATGATGGCGCAGTTAACGGCGATCAGCGGCAGGAAGATACCCAACGAGGCGTAAAGGGCGGGGGCGAAACGCTCCACCACCATTTCGACCAGTTGCACGATGGCGGCGATGACGGCGATGAAGAGAATGAAGCTCAAAAAGCTCAAATCCACTCCTTCGACCAAGACACCGGCCTTCAGCACATAATTGTCGAGCAGATAGTTGACCGGCACGGTTACCAGCAACACAAAGGTTACTGCCGTACCCAATCCCAAAGCGGTCTTAACATTTTTGGAGACAGCAAGATACGAACACATACCCAAGAAGTATGCGAAAATCATATTGTCGATAAACATCGACTTAACGAACAAGTTCAATAAATTTTCCATTTCAGTTCAAATTTTGCTGTTTCTTATAACTCAGGATTTTTGGCACGTTGCACCCAAATGATGCAACCGAGCAGAATCAAGGCCATCGGAGGCAGAATCATCAGACCGTTGTTCATGTATCCGGCATTGTAAACGGCTTCGGGAATCACCTGATAGCCCATCAGCGTACCGGAACCAAGCAATTCGCGGAAGAAGGCGACAATGACCAGAATGATGGCATAGCCGAATCCGTTGCCCAGGCCGTCGAGCAGCGACGCCCAAGGCTTGTTGGCCATGGCAAAGGCTTCGAGGCGGCCCATCAAAATACAGTTGGTGATGATCAGACCCACATAGACCGAAAGCTGAACGCTCACGTCATAGACAAAGGCCTTCAGAATCAGGCTGACGATGGTTACCAAAGCGGCTACCACCACCAGTTGCACGATGATACGGATGCGGTTGGGGATGGTGTTGCGCAAGAGCGAAATCACCACGTTGGCCAGGGCCAGGATGATGGTCACCGAAATGCCCATGACCAAGGCCGGTCCGAGTTTGGCGGTAACGGCGAGGGCCGAACAGATACCCAGGATCTGAACGGTCACCGGGTTGTTATTCAACAGAGGAGTTGCAAAAACCTCTTTATTTTGTTTCGAAAAAAGTCCCATAATTCAAATCCTCCTTATTTGTTTAAGAAATTGGCGTATTGCGACAAGCCGTCTTTAATCATGGCGTCCACACCGTTAGAGGTCATGGTACCGCCGGTAATGGCATCGACTTGATCGGCATTTTCGTCCACCTTGCCTTTTTTGAGCACCGAAAGATAGCTCAACTGGCCGTTGCGACGGATATGAAGCCCGGGGAACTGCGACTTGAACTTTTCGTTGGTGATTTCGGCACCCAGGCCCGGGGTTTCGCTCTCGTGCGAGAAATAAACACCGAACACCTCGTCCTTATCGGCATTGAGGGCGATGTATCCCCAAATGGGGCCCCACAAACCGGCACCTCTCAAGGGGAACACGTACTTGGTTTCGCCATTGACTTGGCAGCAATACAAAGGCAGCTGACGGTCGTCGAGGTCTTTCAGGTTCTCGTCCTTGACCTCCACGTCGAAACCGCCGTTTTCGGCCAACTGCTCACCGGCAGCGTTCAGAATCAGGTCTTGTTTTACCGTCTCGGCATAAGTGGCAGCCACCTCGGTGTCAGACATCTTCGAATAGTCGATGTTCAACGACGACAAAATCTGTTTTTTCTTGTCCAATTCCACGTTCTTGCCGATGCGTTCCGACAAGGAGCTCGACACGAAGGCCAGCAAGAAAGCCACAACGATCACGATGACCGATGCGTAAACAATGGTATAAGTGTTACTGTTTGTATTCATGGTCGCTCGATTTATTGGTTAATGGATTTTGCACGTTTGAGACGTTTCGAGATATTGGCTTGAACCACACAATGGTCGATGAGCGGAGCACAAACATTGAGCAGGAGGATGGCGAGCATCATGCCTTCGGGATAACCGGGGTTGAGCACACGGATGGTGATGGCCATGAAGCCGACCATAAATCCGTAAATCCACTTACCGGCTTCGGTACGGGCCGAAGTGACCGGGTCGGTAGCCATAAACACGGCACCGAAGCAGAAACCGCCGTAAATGAGGTGTTGGTACCAGGGCAGGTTGGCCACAGCGGTGTCAATGCCGCTAACATTGAACAAGTAAGCGGTCAGGGCACCTCCGGCAAACACCGACAACATGGTTTTCCAACTGGCCACGCGGGTCACCAGCAGCAGAATCGCACCCAAGGCGATGGCAATGACACTGGTTTCACCGATGGAGCCCGGAATCAAGCCGATGACGGCATCGAGGGTGGAAGAGGCCTGACCGGCGATGTCGGTCACCTGCACCTGCGACTCGAGCGCCGAACCCACCTGACCCAGCGGGGTGGCTCCGGTAAATCCGTCAATCACGTTTCCGTCGCCCAAACCGAGGATACCGTCGGTGCGAACCCAAACGTTGTCGCCCGACATCTTGGTCGGATATGAGAAGAACAGGAAGGCACGGGCCACCAAAGCCACATTGACGATATTCATACCGGTACCGCCAAAAATCTCTTTGGCGAACACCACGGCAAAAGCGGTGGCGATGGCCATGATCCACAGCGGGCATTCAACCGGCACAATCATCGGGATCAACATACCCGACACCAGAAAACCTTCGTGGATTTCTTCGCCCTTCCACTGGGCTACCGTAAATTCAATACCCAAACCTACCAGGTACGAAACGATGATTTTGGGGAGCACCGCCAGGAAACCGAACCAGAAGAGGGTCCAGAAACCGGTGGTCGCCAACTGACCGATCGCCAGGTAGTGTTGATAACCCACATTGTACATACCGAACAGCAGCGCCGGCATCAGGGCAATCACCACCATGATCATCAATCGCTTGGAGTCATTGGCGTCGTGAATGTGCGCCCCCGACTTGGAAGTCGCGTTGGGTACGAAAAGGAAGGTCTCAAATCCGTCGAAAACCGAACGGAACATCGATAATTTGCCGCCTTCGGAGAAGGTCGGTTTCATCTTATCGAGCAATTTTCTTAACGCATTCATTATTTTGTCTATTGATTATTCGTATTAACACATTTCCTTACGCATGGCGTCGAGACCCTCGCGTACGATTTTCTGCAATTCCATTTTGGAGGAGCAGACAAATTCGGCGGCGGCGAAGTCTTCGGGAACCACCTCGTAGATACCCAGCGCCTCCATCTTGTCGATGTCGCCGGCGATGATGGCCTTCAACAGGAATTCGGGATAGATGTCCATCGGGAACACCTTGTCGTATTCGCCCGACATGATCATGTGGCGTTCGCCACCGAGGATACGGGTGTCGAAATTGAAGGTCGTGTGCTTGCGCAACCAGGGTACCAGGCCAGAAAGGAACGAGCCGCTCACGCTGTACTTGCTCAAGCGCGGCATGATCCAACCCAGCATTTCGTGGGTTTCATCGCCTTCCGGAATCACCGAAATCAAGGAAACGAACGGACTGAGGAATTCGTCGGAAGCCGTCTTCTCGCCTGACAACACATTGCCGGCGATGATGCGGGCTTTGACGCCCTTGCTGACATTGGCGTCGCTTACCGCACCCACGGGAACGCCCAAGGTGATTTTGTAATAGGCGGCCTGCGCGGCAACCGGACCGGCAAAGGCAACCGTCTTGGTGAAGTCGAGTTTGCCCTTGTTGGC
>JAGCZK010000108.1 GCA_017960065.1 Paludibacteraceae bacterium | reverse complement strand
TGCTGGCTCCGCTCGAATGGGGGCTGGGACATGCCTCCCGCTCAATTGCCCTGGCCCGGCGCCTGCAAGCGCAGGGATGCGAAGTCGTATGGGCCGCCGAAGGCGATGCCCGCAGCCTGATTGCCGCCGAATTTCCTGACTGTAGTTTTGTCGATTTGACCCCCAGTTTCCGGATGCGCTATAGCGCCGGGGCGTCGCAAGTTGGGGCCGTGCTGGTCGCCTTGCCGCGTTTGGTGTGGAGCGTGTGGCGCGAGCACCGCGACCTGTCCCGCGTGGTGCGCCAATACGGCATCGATGAGGTGATTTCGGACAACCGTTTCGGCTTGTGGTGCCCGTTGTGCCCGTGTGCCTATCTCACCCACCAGTTGCACGTCCGGCTGCCCCGATTGGCCCGGTGGCTCGAGCCCGTTGTCGCCGCGCTGCACCGTCGGATAATCTCGAAATACGACCGCTGCCTCGTGCCCGACTATGCCGATGCCACCCGGTCGCTGGCCGGACAGTTGAGCCATCCACGGCGGCTCCCCAATCCTCTCGAATACATCGGTCCCCTGTCGCGCTTCGGCCAACTGTCGCCCGGTAGCGGCGGCGGGGTGTTGCTGCTGCTCTCGGGTCCCGAACCCCAGCGCAGCCTGTTCGAAACGGCCCTGTTGCAACGTTACCGTCATTCCACCCAGCCCGTATGTCTGGTGCGGGGAACTTCGCACGGACCGGCCTTGCCGGCGGAGCTGGTGCAAGGCGTGCACGTCGAAGACCTGCTCGAAGGCGGCAGGCTTGCCGAAAAAATTGCAGCTGCCGACCTGATCGAATGTCGCAGCGGCTATAGCACGGTGATGGATCTGGCTGCGGCCGGAAAGTTGTCGGCCGCCCGACTGACCCCCACTCCGGGCCAACCCGAACAAGAATATTTAGCGGAGCATCTCCAACAGCATTTCCACACTGTCGGACCGGAAGTTTGACGCCAAGTGGTAGCGGAAGTACTGCAGCATCAGCCGGAGGGCTTTGGCGCTTTGCGGTGCGGTCAGCTTGTTTTGGCAGACGGTCTGAAAGAGCAGGCGGTCGTCTTGGTTTAGCAGCCCCACGAAGTCGTTGTGCGGGCTGTCGGTCGGGTAAAACCCGATGTGCCCCATGAGGGCCACTGCAAAGTTGACCGGAAAAAGTTCAATTCCCTCCTCGCAACGATCCAGCCGGAGGCTGTAATCCTCCAGGAAATCAAACAAATCTTCGTCTTGATCGGCCGAATACAGTGCCGCGGCGGCCAGGTCGGCCATGAAGAAGGCAATGGCGGCCTTGAGCGGGTCGGCCAAGATGCCGGGATGGAGTTCCAGCGGGCTGGTCTCCACAATGTGTTGCAACTCGCGCTTGTCGTGGTGATCGACCTCGAGCGACAGCACGCTCAGCGCCTGCAGGTAAGGGGTGCGGCACACCGAGCGCTTGCTGGCGGGGGCGTGTACCAGATACGACACTTTCCCGAAATCCTGGGTGTAAATCTGTACGATGCGGTCGTTGTCGCGGTAACGGGTCGATTTGAGGACGATGCCTTTGGTCTTGTACTTCATCGCGATACCATGACTTTGATTATCCCGTTGCCGGCCGGGCCTTGGTAGGTTAGCAGGTAGAGCCCGGCTTGTGCGGGCGGTTCAATGCAGGATCCTTCGCCCGAAAGCACTTGTCGGCCCGACAGGTTGTAGAGCCGGTAGCGATAGGCCTGTCCGTCGGAAAAGCGCCAGGGAGCGCCATGGCTCGGGTTGGGCCATACGGTCAGATGGGGGGCGGCCTGCGTCTCGGCGACGGGCGTCAGGTCCTTGTCGCTAATTACCGGCTCTATCCAGAGCTTGACCCCGGAGCCGGTGTAGGGGCTGTCGTCGAACGACTGCCATTGGTCCTCTTGTAACCACAGGGCGGTGGAGTAGGGCGAAGCGACGGCCAGTACATGAAAACTGTCGCGGGCGGCGAGGCCGCTGTAGTCGAGCGCGTAGGCAATGTGGCAGGCCGTGCCGATTTGCAGGGGCGTGCCGAAGCGTAGGTAGTTTTCCTTACTGTCGTAAATGTCTTTGTAATAGGAGTTGACGTTGCCGCGGTAAAGCATCCAGTACTCGGGTGCAAAGTCGGCTTGCGCCAACAGGCTGCCGGGCAGACCGCCCTGGTCGGCATAGACCTTGACCTGGATGGGGCACCGCGCGTCGTAGGCTCCCGAACCTACCATCAGGTACACGCCATACAGGGTCTTTTCCGATTCGAATTCAAAGTGTTCGGCGTACTCGGCAATCTGTGCCCGGTTGTGTCCGCACAGGTAGCCTTCGCGCCGGTTGTCGCAGTATAGGCTGACGGGCCGTTCGTCGGGTGCCAGGTTGGTCACCCGCTGGCAGCTGTGGCGTTCGGCGTAGGGGTCGTAGCCCTCGAGGCGCATCCGCTCGTTGGTCGGGTCGAGCCAGTAGGCCAGTTGGCGCGAAGAATCGGCCTCCCACTCCCAGTCGATGTCGAGGCGGCTGTAATAGTCGTTGTGGGGGTCGTTGCAATACGAATATCCGCCCGTAAGGGCACCAATCAGCAGCATGTCGGGGTTGAACAGACCCGAACCCGACGAACCGATTTCGGTGGTGCCGGTGCCCCATGTGTTGATTTTCCAGAAGGCGTTGGTGGTATAGCCGGAGGCGAAGGTCGAAACAATTGGCTGTTGCGAGGTGTAGCTGACGCGCTTGACATCGCCATTGGGGTGCTGGATGCTGGTGTAGTCGCCGAGCGGAAGCGCCTCGCGGCTCCATCCGGCCAGGTAGGGGCGGTAGTCTTTGGGCGGCATTTCGCCCAATTCAATCAGGGCGCAGTCGAGCCGTTGGTCTTTGACCCGGAGCGTGGTGCCCGCCAACGAACATTCTTCGCTGCCCTGCACCAGCGTGTCGCGGGCCGGCACCTCGTAGTTGAAGGTGACCACGGTGCGCTGGGCCAGACTTTCCGCTTCGTAGCTTTGGCCGTCGTAGCAATGGGCGGCCGTATAGACAAAAGGTCGGTGCGAGTCTGAGTTGATGAGCGTGCCGGTGCAGAACCAGCTCGACGAGCGGTCGCAGATATACAGGTGGCAGACGGCGCGCTCGATTTCGGCCAGCGCGGGGTCGGTGTTGCTGTGGGGCGAGCAGGAGTTCGATGATCCGAAGTCGGCGACACTGCGCACGGGGGCAAAATTGTGGGCCGCTTCGCCCACCACCAATGCGCCCCGGCGGGCTCCCTTCGGCACCTGGTATTCGACGATGAGGCTGTCGCCCGGCAGCGGGCTGGTTGGTACGGGTTTGTCGCCGAGGGCGTTGTCGGCACCGTAGCGGCCGTGTATCACTTCGCCTTGGGGCGAGTAGAGGTAAATCCCCGAATGGGGGTCGAGGTCGAACGTCGAAAAAATCAGGCTGATGGAGGCGGCGCCTCTGGAGCGGAATCCGATGCGCCAGATCTCGAGCGAGTCGGTCGTCTGGTATTGTCCGTCGCGCAGCACATCCACGCCCAGCTGGCAGACATTGCCGGCATAGCAGCGGCGCAGCGGGCCGTCGGGTACATGTGGCACCGTATCGACCGGCAGGCTGACAAAGGGCAGCGGCGCCGCTTTGCGCAAGGCAGGGCCGCCCGACAAGCCGTAGGGCAGGCCGGCGCTGCGTTTTTGGGCCGGCGCGAGTGCGGGCAGCAGGCTCAGCAGCAGTCCGACGACGAGAATATGGCGCAGTCGCGATAACATTGTCTTAAAATTATGCGGCCCTCCTGCCCGGTGTTGAGCAGCAGGTCGAGTATGCTCAAATTGGGGGTGAAACCGAACTTGCCGGCGAACACCTGCCAATAGGGAACGGCCACAAAATGCGGGTCCTCCTTCGAATGCTTGTAGTCGGTCAGGCTGCGGTAGTCGTCGGGCGCCTGCTTTTGGTATTCGCTGGTGCGCACTTCGGCAAAACTCAGGCCCATCCATTGGCAAACCAGGGCGTGAAAGTCCTGTTGCACATCCACCAAAAACCGGTAGCGCTTTTGGTACAACCTTTCCAAATCGTCGGCCACATACAGCAAAAACGGACTTTTGTTGTAGGCCGCCTGGATGGCCCCCCAATGCAGTTTTTGCCAGGGCTCGTCGGCCACCCGCATCTCGCGGGTCTGGCAGTGCCCGTCGTGGGGCTTGACCACCGGAATGCAGAGGTCGGCCACCCCGTCGGCGGTCAGGATGCGGCAGCGGTTGCGCAGGGTCTGCTTGTGGTAGCTGCAACACGTCTCCCATGCCACCGACCCGTAGTGCAGCATCTTGCTATAGTGCCGGATGTCGCACAGGTACCCGCCCGTCAATAACACCGTGCTCACTGCAAACGCTCTACCGATCTGAACATCCGGCTCCAACGGAAGTGTTTGCCCAACTTCCACAGCGGCTGGTCTTTCTCCACCGACAGCCATACAAACAGCGGTTTGCCGACCACATGGTCTTCGGGAACGAACCCCCAGTAGCGCGAGTCGGCGCTGTTGTGGCGGTTGTCGCCCATCATCCAATAGTAGTTCATGCCGAAGGTGTACTCCGAGCAAGGCGTTCCGTTAATCAGGTAGCGGCCGTCTTTGACCTCGACCCGGTTGCCTTCGTACACTTCGATGAGGCGGCGGTAGAGTTTCCAGTTATGTTCGTTGAGCGGAATGCTTTCTCCCTTACGGGGAATGTAAACCGGTCCGTAATTGTCGCGCGTCCAGCCGAAGGAGGCGTCGGGATACACCTGCTGCTCCATCTTGCTCAGCAGCGAATCGATCGTCACGCTGTGCACGTTGGGCAGCGCGGCGGCCTGTCGGGCCATGGATTCGGTCATCGGCAGCAGGTAGGCGGGGGCCGTCGGGTTCAGGGTGCTGTCGGACGCGCCGAGCATCGGAACGACCCACGACAAGTCGTACGATTGGTTGCGCTTGTCGATGCGGTGGCGGTCGTCGAGGTTGATGCCCAGGCGGTCAAACTGTTCGCCCGTGAGTTCGCGGCCGTCGGTGACCACCCAATAGTTTTGCTGCATCCCCGGAGTCTCTTCTTGGGCTTGGCCGTTGATGTAGATGTGCCGGTCTCTGATTTCGAGGGTTTGTCCGGGCAGGCCCACGCAGCGTTTCACATAGTTTTCGCGGCGGTCAACGGGGCGCCATACCACCTCGCCGAACACTTGCGGGTTGTTCCAGACGGCTTCGCGGCCGTACATCGAGCACAATTGGTAGTAGTCGGGGTTGGGCACCAGGGTGCACACGGTGTCGCCGGCCGGAAAGTTAAAGACGACGATGTCCATGGCTTTAATGGTGTCGAGACCGGTCAGACGGCGATAGTCCCACTGCGGTTTTTCGAGGTAGGATTTTCCTCCCCACGGAAAGGTGTTCTGTACGAGCGGGAACGAAAGCGGCGTCATTGGCACGCGCGGTCCGTAGTGGTACTTGCTGACGAACAGGTAGTCGCCCACGCGCAGGGTCTTTTCGAGCGACGACGACGGGATGACGAAGTTCTGCATCAGGTACACATTGATAAAATACACGGCCACCAAGGCAAACACAATGGCGTCGATCCAGCTGAACACCTGGTACAGGGTTTTGTTCCGAATCTTTTTCCACCAGGTCCAGGGAATGTATTTGGTGATGTACAGGTCGAACCAGAGCAGTTCGATCCAGGCCCAGCACCAGCCGCCGTGCCAGTAGAGGAACAAGAAGAACACGACCGTGACCAGGGCAAACAAAATCCATTGTTTGGCACTGGCCTGCCGGATGCGCTGGCCCAGAGAGCCCGAGGGGGAGGGTTGGTTTTGCGTCATAGTCTGTGAATTAGAAAGCGAGCATGTCGCTCATTTTGAGCATACCTTTCTTGCCGCAGGTGAATTCGGCCGCCAGTACCGCTCCGAGGGCGAAGCCTTCGCGGTTTTTGGCGTCGTGGGTAATGGTGATCGAGTCGAACGCCGATTCGTAGCGGATGCTGTGGATGCCCGGCACCTCGCCTTCGCGGATGGCTTCGATGGGCAGCTTGTCGGCGGCCGACGCCTGCTTGCCCAGTTCCCAGCCCGATTTGCGGTCGAGTTCCTTCAGGATGCCTTCGGCCAGGGTGATGGCGGTGCCGCTGGGAGCGTCGAGTTTGTGGATGTGATGGGTTTCCGACATGGCCACGTCGTAGTCGGGGCACCGGTTCATGATGCGGGCCAGGTAGGAGTTGACGGCCATGAAGATGTTGACGCCGAGGCTGAAGTTGGAAGCCCAGAAGAAGGCCAGCCCCTTTTCCTTGACGAGGGCTTCGATTTCGGGCATGCGCTCGGTCCAGCCCGTCGTGCCCGACACCACCGAAACACCGGCGGCGAAAGCCTTGCGGTAGTTTTCGACCGCTACCTTGGGCGCGGTGAACTCAATGGCGACGTCGGCGCTGCGGAACGCGGCGCTCTCAAATTCTTCCTGGTTGTCGATGTCGATGCGGCTGACAACTTCGTGGCCCCGCTCCATGGCGATGCGCTCGATGATGTGCCCCATTTTTCCGTATCCGATCAATGCGATTTTCATGTTTTTTGCGATTGTCCCCAAGGGGGAAGTTATCCATGCCGCAAAGTTACGTTTTTTTTTGCAGAATCTACC
>JAGCZK010000107.1 GCA_017960065.1 Paludibacteraceae bacterium | reverse complement strand
CACCGAAGCCTCTTTCCGCAACGTGAATTCGGTGTGGACCGAGCTGATCCGCCGCAGCGTCATTACCGATAACGGGCTCGAATTTCCAGACAACCGCCGCACTTCGTACGAAGACGCGCTGTTCAACGTCGGCGTGTTCGCCTGTGCCCGCAAGGCCGTGCTGTTGCCCGAGGTGTTGTATCACCACCTGTTGCATGGCGACAACGCCTTTTCGCGTTACGACTACAAAAGCCCCGAACATATCTTGTCTTACATCGAGTGCCTGGAAGCCTTGCTGACGCGTTTTTCGCTTCAGGAACCCCTGCGCGAGTCGTTGCGGACCGGGGTGGTGCGCCGGCTGTACACCTCGATGCACAACGAACGGCATTTTAAGGGAATGGGGGCGCTCCCCGGCTTTTTCAGGCAACTGCGCTGTCATGCAGGGCTGCAGCGCCTGCTCGTCGGCAAACCCATTGCCGGCTTGCGCCTGACGCAGCGCCTGTTCGTGCGGCTGTGCCGGTAGCACCGGTTAGCGGATGGACTGTGTCTTTCGGATGCGCTTTTCGCGCAGGTAGTTGATGACCCTGAACCAAGAGGAAGGGGAGATGAGGCGCAATCCGCCCAAGTAGAGCAGAACGGCCGAGGCCAGTTCGGCAATGCAGCGCAGGTATAGGTTTTCGCAGCAAAGCCCGATACCGTAGCATCCTGCCGATACCAACACTCCTAACGCAACGCCAGGCAACAGGTCGTGCAACTGCTCGGTGCAGTGGATGTCGAAATGCCGGCGGATACAGAGCATGGAGAGCAGCCAGGCCGCCGTACACGAAAAGGTGAATCCCATCAGTATCACAACGATTTCCTGATTGACCGTGTATTCGGGATGCAGGTGGTTCCAGTACAGTCCTAACGCTAACGTGATGAGCGTCAGCGCGCGTTTGAACAGTTCCACGCGGAAACTGATATGCGACTTGCCGACCGAGTTGAGCGCATGGCCGTTGATGATGTAAATCGTACTCCACAAATGGGCGGCGCAAATCCATTGGAAATAGGGCACCGAATCCATCCACTTGCTGCCGAACAAGGTGAAAAAGACCGGTTCGGCGGCGACAATCAGCACCATAAGCACCGGAATGGTGACCAGTGACGAAAGTTTGATGGTCAGCCGGAAGATGCGTCGGATGCGTTCGCTCTGGTCTTGAATGCGGGCGAACAGGTTGTAGGTGGTGCTCAAGATGGCTTGGAAGGTGAACAGCACCATTTCGCTCATTTTGTCGGCCTGGTTGTAGTAGCCGACGTCGGTTTGCGAATAAATCTTTCCGAAAACGGTGGTGTAGAGCTTGTTGAAGATGACATTGAGCAGCGAGGAACCCAACATGTGGGTGCTGAAGTGGGTGTAGCCTTTCAGCGTTTGCAGGGAGAACTGCAGCTTGGGCCGCCACGAAGTCCAAAAGTAAAATCCCGTCATACGGAAAAAATGATAGCCGATCTGCTGGATGGCCAGGGCCCATACGCCGAAACCGTTAAAGGCCATGACAATGCCGGTGGCTCCGCTGCATACGGTGGCGAAGAGGTTGACCTTGGTAATGGTCTGGTAATCCATCTCTTTGCCCGCCAAGGCGTAGGGAACCAGGTAGAGCGCATTGAAAATCACGGCCAGAAAGGTGACCCGGGTCAGCAGCACCAACCGCTGGTCAGCAAAAAATTCCCCGATAAGGGGGGCAAAGAAGAAAACGACCAGGTACAGCAGGGCCGAGATGCCCAAGTTGGTGTAAAAAACGGTGTTGGTGTGTTGCGAGGTAAGGCCTTGCGTGCGAACCAGCGCCGAAGAATAACCGCTTTCGACCAGCACGTACGACAGGGCGGCGAAAATCATGACGATTCCCATCAGTCCGTAGTCGGCCGGCTCGAGAAGCCGGGCCAGCACAATCCCGATGATGAACTGTACCGCCTGTTGGGCCACCCGGTCGACCGAGCTCCAGGCCAGGGCACCAATCATTTTTTCTTTTAACTGATCGCTCATTCGATTAAAATCAGACAAATTTAGTGATTATTTCGCATATAACCGCCCCCGGGGGAAGGAGGCTTTTGCTTTTTTTAACATTTTTGTGGTTAAACAATGCCTGCCGGGCCTTGGTCAAAACACCAGATTCCGGTTGCTACGGCAGCCCATTGTAAAACGATTTAAATGTGAAAAGTATGAAAAAATTAGTTTTAATTTCCGCTTTGAGTTTGTTTTGTGGAGTGTCGATGGTTCAAGCCCACGATTTCACTCCGTGTCACCAACCCTCGCACGCTTGTTTTGCCGACGCTTCGCTGAAACACCGTAAAGAAGAAGCCCGGAAACATCACGATGCCCAAAAGCCGAAAGATTTTGATAAAAAGCATGCAAAGAAACACGGTAAAAAGCATGGCAAGCACGCACAAGCCGCCCGTCACGGCCGACCGATGCACCGTTATGCGATGAATCCGCAACGAAACGGCTTTCAACGTCCGATGAAGGATCAAAGGGGTCCCCGTCAACCGAATGTGGCGCAGAAAGTTGTGAACATATACCTGTAGCGACAGGATGCTGTTTGATTGAATGATGATGGTGTGGGCCGGCATTTCCTTCGGGAGGTGCCGGCCTTTGCTGTTGTCGGGAGCCGAAGGTCGGAATATTTTCCGTATCTTTGCAGGCAAAGCATTTGTCATGAAACAGGAACCTACACTACAGGTGAGCGAAGCGGTGCACGAAACCGACTGTGTGCTGCCGATTGCCGAAGACGGTATCAAGGCGGGATTTCCGTCGCCGGCCCAAGACGAGGCCTTGGATACCATCGATCTCAACCGCGAACTGATCCGCCATCCCGAAGCCACGTTCTATGCCCGCGTCGATGGCGACTCGTTGCGCGAGGCGGGTATCTGCGACGGCGATTTGGTGGTGATAGACAAAGCTTTGCGGGCCTCTGACGGCGATTATGTGGCGGCCTTTATCGACGGCGAGTTTACGCTGAAACAGTTTGTGACCGACCCCGACGGCCAAGGCGCCTGGCTGATGCCGGCCAATCCCGACTATGCGCCCATCCGGGTCGGCTCCGAAAATCAGTTCCAGATTTGGGGCGTGCTGACCTATACCATCAAAAAACTCTGTAAACGATAATGGCGTATGGCCCTGTACGGACTGGCAGACTGCAACAACTTCTTTGTGTCGTGCGAGCGGGTGTTCCGCCCCGATCTCAACGGCAAACCCGTGGTGGTGCTTTCCAACAACGACGGTTGTGTCATTGCGCGCAGCAACGAAAGCAAGGCCTTGGGGGTGAACATGGGCGACCCGTTCTTCAAGCGGGAGCAGTTTTTCGAACAGCATCAGGTTACGGTATTTTCGAGCAATTATGTGCTGTACGGCGATATGAGCCGTCGGGTGATGGGCGTGTTGTCGCGCTATACGCCGCAGCTCGACTTTTTTTGTTTAGATTAGTGTTTTGTTTTTTTTTAGTTGT
>JAGCZK010000106.1 GCA_017960065.1 Paludibacteraceae bacterium | reverse complement strand
GGTCTTTTGCACGCCGGGAAAACTCATGGCGAGGTTTTCCAAGTCGTTGAGACGTTTGATGTACGCTTCGACGATTTCGCGGCGGGCACCCGGACGTGCACCCGAAATGGCGTCGCAGGCTTGGATAATCGGAGCCAGCGTGGTTTGCATCTCCACTTCGTCGTGGTGGGCGCCGATGGCATTGCAGATATCGGGTTTCTCGCCGCAGCGTTGGGCGATTTTCATACCGAGCAGTGCGTGCGGCAGTTCGGGTTCTTCGTCGGCCACTTTGCCGATGTCGTGGAGCAGGCCGGCACGACGCGCCTTTTTGGGGTTCAAGCCCAGTTCCGATGCCATGACGGCACAGAGGTTGGCGGTTTCGCGGGCGTGCTGCAACAGGTTTTGTCCGTAAGACGAACGGTATTTCATTTTACCGATCAGGCGAACCAGCTCGGGATGCAGGCCGTGGATACCCAAATCGATGGTGGTGCGTTTGCCGATTTCGTTGATTTCCTCTTCGATCTGGCGGGTCACTTTGGCCACTACCTCTTCGATGCGGGCCGGGTGGATACGGCCGTCTTGTACCAGTTGGTGCAGCGACAGGCGGGCGATTTCGCGGCGCACGGGGTCGAAGGCCGACAGCACGATGGCTTCGGGGGTGTCATCGACTACGATCTCAACACCGGTGGCGGCTTCGAGCGCGCGGATGTTGCGGCCTTCGCGACCGATGATACGGCCCTTCATTTCGTCATTCTCGATATGGAACACCGAAACGGCGTTTTCGATGGCGGCTTCGCTGGCCACCCGTTGGATGGATTGGATAATCACTTTCTTCGCCTCCTTGTTGGCGTTCATGCGGGCCTCTTCCATGATTTCGTTGGTGTAGGCGAGGGCGGCGGTCTGCGCTTCGGCCTTGAGCGACTCAATCATGTTCTTTTTGGCTTCTTCGGCCGACATGCCGGCAATCGACTCCAACTTTTCGATGGCCTGATGGTGCAGGCGGTCGAGTTCCTGGTCTTTCTTCTCGGCTATGTCGAGCTGGGCCTCGTACATGCTGCGCAACTGGCCGATTTCGGCTTCCTTGCGCGACAGACCCTCTTCCATGGACTGAAGTTGTTTTTCCTTCTGAAGCAACTTGGCTTCGGCCGACTGCAACTTCGAGTTGCGTGCGTTGGCCTGTTTGTCGAGCTCGTTTTTGAGCTGCAGGTATTTCTCCTTAACTTCCACCATTTTGGCCTTTTTGATGGATTCCCCTTCGGCCTTGGCGGTTTTGATGATGTTGTCGGCTTTGCTGTTTTGGATTGCGATTACAATGCCGACAGCGATACCGGCTCCCAGAATAAAAGCTGCGATAGCTACAACTATTCCTAATGTCGTCATAATAGAACTACTTAATGAATGAATAACTACTATTGCCAAAACGGGAGGCCGTTTCCGGGGAAGTTGCAACAGTACGCGACGGGATCGGATCGCAGGAAAGGGTTAGTCGGCGTCGAATTCCGAGATGGAGTCTTGTCCGAGAGCTCCGTTGAGCAGGTCGGAAATCTCCGCTGCAGTGCCGTTGAGGTCGTTTTGAGCCTTCAAACTGTCAATCGCAAACTCCAATGCCGTCAGCAATAGCATGGATTGGGTATTGTGGGCGGCACTCGGATATTTGCCCTGATATTCGGTGAACCGCAGTGCAAGCCGCTTGGCGGCTTCGCGGACAATCACCTCGTCACTGCGCTCAATGGTGAGTTTTAAACGATTTCCCAGAATGGGGACGGTTATATTAAACGGATCGTTCATGGATTCACTGACTCAGTTGGGCAATGCAAATTTCAATTTCCTTTATTATCGCCGTAATCCTGGCTTTGGCTTTGGCCACATCGTTGCCCGCAAAGCGGGTGGTGGCGGCAGCGACAAGCGCGGATTCGTATTTTTGTTGCAATTCCGCGTATCTGACCCGATAGTCTTCCAATTGCTTCAGCATTAGCATGTTGTCATGCTCTAGGGTTCGAATCTTTTGCTGATTGCTGTTGTTTTTGTCAACCAGTTCTTTGATTTGTTGCTGTATCTGAAGCAGACTGGAACTTTCGTTAGCCATTTTGCGCAAAATCTTTGGCAAAGATAAAAAACGGAGCGGACTTATACAAAAAAAAGAGGAAGAAAATTCTTCCTCTTTTTTTTGTATCCGGGGACAACCCGTTCTGATTAGAACTTTTTGTCTTTGATGCGGGCTTTTTTACCGGTAAGGTCGCGCAAGTAGTACAATTTGGCTCTGCGTACCTTGCCGATTTTGTTCACTTCGATTTTTTCGATAAACGGGGAGTCGAAGGGGAAGATACGTTCAACGCCGATGTTTTCAGCGATTTTGCGAACGGTGAAGCGTTTTTTCTCGCCTTGGCCGGTGATTTTGATCACTACGCCGCGGTATTGTTGGATACGCTCCTTGTTACCTTCGATGATTTTGTACGATACGGTGATGGTGTCGCCGCATTTGAAAGCCGGGATTTCTTTGCCACTCTTGAAGGCGGCTTCGGCTACTTTAATTAAATCCATAATGCGTTAACTGGTTGATATTTGACATTACGCAATGTAAACGAACCACATGTTCCGCCAGAGATTGCGTCAAAAACGCTGCAAAGGTAGGCCTTTTTTTCTAATTGCCAAAGTTTTATTACTGTTTTTTGCCTTTGCCCGGATTTTTTTTGCCGGCCAGCATGCGCAGAATCGCCTCTTTGAACGAACTGTTTTCCTGAACCTTGGCAAATTGTCCGGCGTTGGTGCCGTACGCAAAGACCGGGACCCATACACCGGTATGTTTTTTGGAGGCAAAGGTGGGGGTCTTGTCTTCGCCGATCAGTGTGGTGGCGCCGGTTTCGTGGTCGGCCGTCACGATGAGCAGGGTGCCGGGGTGCTGGTCGCAATAGTCCATGCAGATGCCCACGATTTCGTTGAAGTCGGCCATCTCAGCCCGGAGCTCGTCGCCGTTGTTGTCGTGGCAGGTCCAGTCAATTTGCGAGCCTTCGACCATCAGACCGAACCCTTGCGGCTGGTTGGAGAGGAAACGCAGCGCGTCTTTGACGGCCTGTTGCATGATGTCGCCGCGTTGCGAGGCGGGGGGCAGGGCTTCGTCGGCCAGCAGTACGGCGACACGGCCCTGACGGGCGTTGGCCGAGGCTTCGAGCGAGTTGCACACCACAAACCCTTTGTCGGTCAGGCTGTCGGAGCTGACAATTTTGCGGCCGCCTGCGGCAAAGTAGTCGAGGCTGCTGCGGTACAGGTCGCCGATGATTTCGGCCGACATGTGGCGGTTGGGCTGATGGGCGTAGAAACTGGCCGGGGTGGCGTGGTCAATCATGCAGCTGACCACGATGCCGGTGGCGAACTGGCGGTCGTGCATTTCGGCCAGCAGCGACGGAACCGGCAGCGAGTCTTTGTCCAGACCGATGTGCCGGTTGCGGGTTTTGATGCCGCAGGCCATGGCCGTACCGCTGGCAGCCGAGTCGGTTACCTTGTGGTCGTACGACGCGGTCTTCGAAAAGCCGGTGGCTTGTGCGCGTTCGAAATTGTTGGGCGAGTCGAGGGTGCAAATCTGGTTGAGTCCCATGCCGTCGCCGATCAGGAAAATGACGTTACGGACTTCCTGCAAACCGGTGGTTTCGGGCTTTTTGGCCCACATCGAGCCGATGCCCAGGAGCAAAAGGCTCATGACAATCGCTTTTTTCATGGCTGTTTCATTTGGTTAAGTTCTTCTCTGATTTTGACCAGTTCGCCGCGCAGTTGCATCAGGTGGGAGATGGCGTCCATTTTGGCCAAATCCTTGCCTTTGCTGCGGTGGATAAAGGCGTTCGCCCCTTCGATGGTCATTTTCTGGTCGTAGAGCAGGTAGCGGATCAGACGGATTCGCTCCAGGTCGCCGGCGTCGTAGCGACGGGTTCCGTTGGGGCTGACCGGTTTCAGACAGGCGAACTTCGTTTCCCAAAACCGGAGTGTCGAAGGCTTCAGTCCGAATT
>JAGCZK010000105.1 GCA_017960065.1 Paludibacteraceae bacterium | reverse complement strand
CCGGACCCGGGGCAAGGTCTGTACCTCGTCGGTGTAGTCGAGGTAGCCCGACAGGCTCAAGATTTTCAGCGCATGGTGTGCCGGCAGTTGCGGCAGCTTGAATTTGCGGCAGAAATCGAACAAATCGAAGGCGAACATCCGTCCTTCGCCGCAATCGACTCCCACCTGGTAGTAAAAGCCGACGCACTCGTACACCCGTTTGATAAAATCGACAGGCGGAAAATTGTCGTTCACCCGTTTTTTGGCCTTGGTCAGGTCGGCCTTGTTGTAGAGCAGTACCGCATACGAGGTCTTGCCGTCGCGCCCGGCCCGGCCCGCTTCCTGAAAATAGGCCTCGATGCAGTCGGGCAGGTCGAGGTGGATGACCGTCCGGACGTCGGGCTTGTCGATGCCCATGCCAAAGGCGTTGGTGGCCACCATCACGCGGATGGCGTTGGCCTTCCAGCCGGCTTGTTTGCGGTCTTTGTCGGCATTGTTGAGGCCGGCGTGAAAATAGTCGGCGGTGATGTGCTGGCGGTTCAGAAAATCGGCAACCTCCTTTGTTTTTTGCCGGCTGCGCACATACACGACCGAACTGCCGGCCACACCTTTCAAAATCCGAAGCAGCTGGCCTTCTTTGTCGTCGGTTTGGCGGACCACATAGATGAGGTTTTTGCGGGCGAAACTGGTCTTGAATACATTTTCGGCCGGAAAGAGCAACTGGCGCTGGATGTCGGTGACCACATCGGGCGTGGCGGTGGCGGTCAGCGCCAGTACGGGCACTCCGGGCAGGTGCAGCCGGATGTTGGAAATCTGGCGGTAAGCCGGTCTGAAATCGTAGCCCCATTGCGAAATACAATGCGATTCGTCAACGGCGATGAGGCTCACCTTCAGGTACCTGATTTTTTCGAGAAACAGCTGGGTGCCCAACCGTTCGGGCGAGATGTACAGAAACTTGCAATTGCCGTACAGGCAGTAGTTGAAGGCGGACTGCACCTCCTCGTAGCTCATGCCCGAATAGATGCAGACGGCCTTGATGTCCTTGTGGCGCAACTGTTCGACCTGGTCCTTCATCAAGGCGACCAGGGGCGTGATGACCAAACACAGCCCGGGCAGGCTGAGTGCGGGCACCTGAAACGTCACCGACTTGCCGCCGCCGGTAGGGAGGAGGCCCAAGGTGTCGCGGCCGGCTCCCACCGACTCGATGATTTCGCGTTGCATGGGGCGAAATTGCGGATACCCCCAATACGATTTCAGAAGATGCAGGTAGTCGGGCATAAAGGGCGGGTTACTCCTTTTTGAGGTCTTTGACCATCATTTGCAGGGTCTTGCGTCCGTTAAAGTTGTTCTCTTCGACGGTGTAGCATACGCTGACGGGCTTGCCGGCGTGCAGATGGTCGTAAAACTCTTCGCCCATGCCGAAGGCAATGCCGTCCATGCTGGCACCGGTGGCCGGGTCGAGCAATTCGAGCTTCAGGTGCTCGTGGCTCTTTCCGACGCGGCGGCATCCGCCTGCATTGACGACGTTGCGGGTGACAAAGACCGGCTTCATGTTGTCGGGGCCGAAGGGGGCGAATGCCTGCAAGTGGTTGAAGAAAGTCGGCGTGATTTCGTCGAACTTGATTTCCGCATCCACTTCGATCTGGCGGTCGGCCTGCTCCTCGACCATGTTTTCCTGGATGTATTGGTCAAAACGCTCGATAAAGGCCGGAATATTCTCCTCCTTCAGCGTCAGTCCGGCGGCAAACATGTGCCCGCCGAAGTTTTCGAGCAGGTCGCGGCAGCTGTCGATGGCCTTGTAGATGTCGAACCCGCTGACCGAACGGGCCGAGCCGGTGGCAAAACCGTTCGAGCGCGTCATGACCACGGTGGGCCGGAAGAAGGTTTCGCTCAAACGCGAGGCCACAATGCCGATGACCCCTTTGCTCCAGTTGGGGTCGAAGACCACGGTGCACTTCATCTTGTCGTGGCGCTCCTTGTCGCGCTCGATGAGGGCCTTGGCCTGCTCGGTGGTCGATTTGTCGAGGTCTTTGCGTTTTTGGTTGTAGTCGTCGATTTGGCTGCTTTTTTCGCTGGCGTCGGCCATGTCTTTCGAAATGAGCAGTTCCACCGCCTCGCGACCCGACGACATCCGGCCGCTGGCATTGATGCGCGGTCCGATTTTGAACACGATGTCGCTGGTGGTGATGTCGTTGCGCCCGCTCATGTCGCAGGTTTGCAAAATGGCTTGCAAGCCGATGCACGGGTGGGTGTTGAGCCGTTTCAGACCGAGAGCCATCAGCGCCCGGTTTTCGCCCGTAATGGGGACAATGTCAGAGGCGATGCTGATGGCGAGCAGGTCGAGCAGCTCGTAGAGCTGCGCTTCGGCGATGCCGTTGCTTTGGGCCACCGCCTGCATAAACTTAAAGCCCACACCGCAACCCGACAGGTGGGGGTAGGGGTAGGTCGAGTCTTCGCGTTTGGCGTCGAGTACGGCCACGGCATCGGGCAGTACGGCGTCGGGCGTGTGGTGGTCGCATATAATGATGTCCACACCATGCTCCTTGGCGTATTTGACCTTTTCGACCGCCTTGATGCCGCAGTCGAGCACAATCATGAGGGTGAATCCGCCGGCAACGGCGTAGTCGATTCCTTTGTACGAAACACCGTACCCTTCGTCGTAACGGTCGGGGATGTAAAAGTCGATGTTGGTGAAATTGATGCCTGTCAGAAACTTGTACACCAATGCGACGGCGGTGGTGCCGTCAACATCGTAATCGCCGAAAACCAAGACCTTTTCGTTGTTGCGCATGGCGGTATCCAAACGGGCAACCGCCTTGTCCATATCGTTGAACAAGTACGGGTCGAGGATCTGCTCCTTCGACGGGTGAAAGAATTCTTTCACCGCATTCGGGTCGCAAATTCCACGCTTGGCCAGCAGTTCGCAAAGCGTCGGGCTTAAGGGGGTTTGTCGTTTTAGGTTTTCTTTACATAATTTCTGTTCAGGTGTCAGTTCGTTAATAATCCATTTTGTTGGCATCTTTATGTTGTTTTTTTTGTATATATCGTAGGAAGAATGCGATAAAAACCATATTTTTGCCGTCGCAAAAACAGTCGGCGCTGTCAAAGGCATACATAATGCGGTGTCGGCTTGCCGAAAAAATAACTCGGTAAAGTTACAAAAAAAATAAAAAATTGTACGCGATTGTGCGGATAAAATAATCAACAATGGACGAGAAGGCCTTGACAGAGGTAAAAAAATGCCTCGAGGTGTTGCGCGACGGTGGCGTGATCCTGTACCCGACCGATACGGTTTGGGGCTTGGGGTGCGACGCGACCAATTCGCAAGCGGTCAAACGTATTTTTGAAATCAAACGGCGGGCCGACAGCAAGTCGCTGATTGCGCTGGTGGACAGCTATCCCCGGATGGAAGCCTATGTCGCCGAAGTGCCCGATATCGCCTGGGACTTGATCGAAGTGACCGAAAAGCCGCTGACCATTGTCTATCCGAAAGGTCGCGGTTTGGCTCCCGAAATGCTGGCCGAAGACGGCAGTGTCGGCATCCGTATCACCCAAGAACCCTTCTCCAAGGCCCTGTGTGCCGCCCTGCGGCGTCCGTTGGTTTCGACTTCGGCCAATTTTAGCGGCCAGCCTTCGCCCGCCTGCTTTGCCGAAATAGACGCCAAACTGTGCAACATGGTCGATTATGTGGCGGACTACCGCCGGCAAGACCGAGAAAAAAAACAGCCTTCGAGTATCATTAAATTGGAAGGAAATGGTAACTTTGTGCTGATTCGAGAATAACACCTGTTTTCCGTGCGGTTAGACTATAAGACACAATTGTACAAATACCTGGTTTCGGACACGCTTTCGTGCCTGCTGGCCTGGGTGTTTTACTGCCTGCTGCTGCAAAGCGGCTTTCACAACCCCTGGCCGGTCGATGTGCAGGTGTTGCGCATGAACGAGCTGCTGTGGTACGGCCTGCCGCTGGTGTGGGTCTTCTGGATGCTGCTGTTTGCGCTTTCGGGCTATTACAACCGCGAGGAGCTGCTCTTCAAATCGCGTCTGACCGAGTTTGTGGTGACCTTGTCGTCGGTCATCGTGGGGACGACCATCCTTTTTCTGTATCTGCTTATTGTCAAGCCCGACCCGCTGTTTGTCAACCTCTACGAAAGATCCTTCTTCTGGCTGTTCGCCCTGTTCTTTTCGCTGGTGTACAGCCTGCGGCTGATGATTACCAACCGCATGTCGAAGCGGATTTCCGAACGCAAGGTGGGCTTCAGCACGCTCGTCTTGGGGACGGGAAACCGTGCCGACAAGTTCAGCTCCGATGTCGAGCGACTGCACAAGTCGCTGGGTTATGACATCCGCGGCTACGTCACCGTACCCAAGCGCGAAGCGCGCAAGGTGGACGAACGCATGGTGGTCGGCTCCATCGAGGAGGTCGAAGAGCTGATCGACCGGCTCGAGGTGGACGTGGTGGTCATTGCCGTCGATGGAATCACCGAACCGGAGGTGTATCACTACATGCACGTCTTGTGCAAGAAAGGCGTCAAAATCCAGGTGCTTCCGACCAATTACCAACTGTTGACCGGTGCTGTCAGAATGAACACCATCTACGGCATCCCGATGGTCGATTTGACGGCGGTGCACATGACGGGTTTCCAAAAGAATGTCAAGCGCCTGTTCGACGTGGTGGTTTCGCTGGTGATGCTCATCGTGCTGATTCCGGTCTATCTGTTCTTCCTGCTGCTGATACGCGAAAAACCGATTTACCGCCAGGAACGCATCGGCTTGCACGGCAAGCCCTTCATCATGTACAAGTTCCGTACGATGCGGCTCGACGCCGAAGCGCACGGCCCCTGTCTGGCGCAGGAAGACGATTCGCGCGTCACGCCGTGGGGCGGCTTCATGCGCAAATACCGTCTCGACGAGCTGCCGCAGTTCTACAACGTCTTGCGGGGCGACATGTCGCTGGTGGGGCCGCGTCCCGAACGCAGTTTCTTTATCGGGCAGATTGTCAAGCAGGCCCCGTATTATTACATGCTGTCGAACGTGCGGCCGGGCCTGACCTCCTGGGGAATGGTCAAATACGGCACCGCCACCACGCTCGACCAGCTGATCGAACGCGCCGACTACGACTTGCTGTACCTCGAAAACATGTCGCTTTCGATTGACATCAAGATAGCAATCTATACAGTAAAAACCATAGTAACCGGGGAGGGCTTGTAAGGTGGTCAAGGATTGGTACATGCACATGTTGTCGTGGCGCGAATCGAAGATTCCGACGCCCAAGTTTGTGCTGATTTTAAGTTTTCTGGTCGGAATCCTGACGGCATTGGCCGCCTGCCTGCTGAAAGCCCTGATCCACGGCATCGAATACCTGCTGACCTTTAACTTCCACGCCTACTCCTTCAACTGGCTCTACCTGTTGTACCCGGTAGTTGGCATTTTCTTGTCGGGCCAGTTTGTCCGTCACATCGTCAAAGACGATATCAGTCACGGTGTGACCCGTATCCTGTATGCGCTGTCGCAACGCAAAAGCATCCTCAAACCCCACAACATGTGGTCGTCGGTGGTGGCCAGTTCGCTGACCATCGGCTTTGGCGGATCGGTGGGTGCCGAGTCGCCTGTGGTGCTGACCGGCTCGGCCATCGGGTCCAACCTGGGCCGCTTCTTCAAGATGGATCAGAAGACGCTGATGCTGATGGTGGGGTGCGGTGCCGCCGGTGCGGTGAGCGGCATTTTCAAGGCGCCGATTACGGGCGTCGTGTTCACCATCGAGGTGCTGATGCTCGATATGACCTTCAACTCGGTGGTGCCCCTGCTGATTTCGTCGGTGACGGCAACGGCGGTCTCCTATTTTCTGATGGGCGATTCGGTGTTGTTCCCCATGTCGGGCGAGACCTTCGGTCTGAGCCGGATTCCCTGGTACCTGGTGCTGGGCGTCTTGTGCGGGTTTGTGTCGCTTTATTTTACACGGGGCATGAACTTCCTGGAAGGCAAATTCCGCAAGATTCAGAACTACTGGGTCAAGTTGGCGGTGGGCGGCCTGTTGCTGAGTACCCTGATCTTTTTGTTGCCCCCGCTCTACGGTGAAGGTTATGAGGCCATCAACGCCCTTTTGTCGAAAAACCACTTCCATCTGTTCGAAGGCAGTCCCTTTTACGACTATATCAACAACCGTTATTCGGTGCTGATTTACCTGTCACTGATTGTGCTGCTCAAGATTTTTGCCAGCTCGGCCACCAACGCCTCGGGCGGTTGCGGCGGCATTTTCGCCCCCTCGCTGTTTGTCGGCTGTCTGTCGGGCTACATCCTGTCGCTGGTGCTGGGCATGTTTGGTGTCGAGGTGCCGGTGCAGAATTTTGCGCTGGCCGGCATGGCCGGTCTGATGTCGGGTGTCATGCACGCACCGCTGACGGGCATCTTCCTGACGGCCGAACTCTCGGGCGGTTATTCGCTGTTTATGCCGCTGATGATTGTGTCGGTGATATCGTACCTGACCATCATCATCTTCGAGCCGCACAGCCTCTACGCCATGCGTCTGGCCCAGAAGGGCGAGTTGATGACCCACCACAAAGACAAGGCGGTGTTGAGCCTGCTGAGCACCGAATCGGTCATCGAAACCGACTTGCAGACCATTGCGCCCGAAGCCATGTTGGGCGATTTGATCCAGCTCATTTCCAAATCCAACCGCAACATCTTCCCGGTGGTCAACGAAAAGAATGAGTTTTTGGGCGTGGTCACCCTCGAGGAGATTCGCAACATCATGTTCCGTCCCGACCTCTACAACCGCTTCAATATCCGCCGTCTGATGGTGTCGCCTCCCGACAAGGTCTATCTGACCGACCCGATGGAGGTGGTGATGAAGAAGTTTGAAAACACCAATGCCTGGAACCTGCCGGTACTGAAAGACAAGTACTATGTGGGCTATCTTTCCAAGTCCAAGATTTTCAACGCTTACCGCGAGATGTTGGTCGAAATGTCCGATGACTGACGCCTATTGGAACTGCCGGTCCATCCACTGGAAGCGGCTCAGCAAGAAGTTTTTCATATACTGGAGCTGCCCATCGTAATTGTCGGGCAGGTTGGGTACCGAGTACCAGTCGTTGTCGTTGAAAACCGGCCAGCGTTTGAAGTTCTTTTCGATGGACAGCTGCATCGACTCGGCTTCGTCGTCGGCATGTTCGATGATGCTGCGGATGTCGGTGCGGTACTTCGCCCAGATTTCTTTGACGCGCTGGTTGAACTTGGCGTCGTTGCGCAGCCGTTTGATCAGGTAGCCTTCGAACACGTAGGTGCCTTCGGGGTTCTGGCAGGTGGAGGCGTGTCCGGCATTGCCGGCGCCCAGGTCGAAGTCCCATACGGGGCCCTTGTAAAACTTGCCGCCCGGTGTGGTCTGGTAAAAGTACACGCTGCATTGGTTGGCGTCGCAATTCTTGAACAATTCGTTGATCAGGCTCCAGCGGATGAGGGTTTCTTCGTCAAAAACCGTGCGCCAACCTTTGGTTTCGCTGGCAAAGTTGCTGCCAAACGCCACGCTTTCGGCGCGGTTCATGTCTTGCTTGAGCTGCGCCACGGTCGAGGTGCCCAAGTCTTCGATTTCCCAGGGGTGCGGGCAGCGGTCCGTCCGAAAATAATCCACTCCTTCGATCCCTTCCTCGGGCGCCCGCATGTCCATTTCGATGATGCTGCTGGCAATCACCCGTCCCTGTCCGATTTCGATCTGGTCGGTCAGCTGGTAGTTGCCTTGGTGCACCCCGTTGAGGTAGAGCTCGACAAACTGGCTGTAGGGCGTGTAGGGCATTTCCATGGCCCGGCTCATTTTGAAAGCCAGCAGGTTGCGGATAAGCGTCTTGTCGGCATAGTTGGCCAGTAACACCCAGTCGCGGTGGGCTTTCTGCTCAAAAATGCCGGTGGCGTGTTCGAGCCGGATTTTGTAGGGCTTTTTCGGAAATCCCCAGGTGGAGTTGCCGCGGCCGCGGATCATGCCTTTCACCTGTACCCGGTCGAAGTTTTCGAAATTGCCGTTCCCTTCGAAGGTGAAGGTGGCTTTCTGCATGTTGGTTTTGGACTGCACTTCGTTGCCCGAAGCCAGTTGGATGTAGATTTTTGGCAGGTTGGTGAATTCGGAGGCCCAGATGCGGTAGTCTTTGCGGCTGTTGCCCCCCCGCTGCGACACCGTCAGGGTCGAAGAGGTGCGCAGGTCAATGGTGCTGATGCCGCTGTAGAGGGTGTCGCCTTCCATCATCAGCACGGCGTCTTGCGGCTCGGTTTCAAAAACGGGGACGATGGTCTCGAGCGACCGGCCTCGGGGCATCTGGATAAAGATGTCGGAGTCGGAAACGACAACCGTCGCCTTGTTGTCGGTGACGCCGAAGGAGGTGATGGAGACCGGAACGGAAACGGGCAGTTCCTTTTTGCAGGCCGTACACAAGCCTAGCAAAACGACACTGACCGTCACCGGAATATGGATAAGCCGTAAAACTGCCGATTCTTTCATGTGTAGTCTGTTGTTTTTTGCAAAGGTAACTTTTTTTTGAAAATTCCACAAAGCCGTTTTCTTTTTTTGTCGCGCTTTGTTGCATCCGATTGCGAAATAAATGCGTACCTTTGCGCCGTGATGAAGAAAATTACCCTCAGTATCGGATTTGTGTTCGCCGCCCTGGGCCTGGCTTGCGCGCAACAGCAAGTGGCCGAGCGTCCGCAACTGGTGGTCGGCATCAGCATCGACCACCTCAACGACGCCAGCCTGTCGATGTATTGGAGCAATATGTCGCAGGGAGGTTTCAAACGTCTGGCCGAGCAGGGCACCTGTTTCGACGAGTGCCGCTATCCCTATTACTCCAATTCGGACCTGACCGATGTCGTGACCCTCTCGACCGGTTCCGAGCCCGTACAGCACGGGGTGCAGGCCGAAAAGGCCCTGCAGCAGCCCGGCAACAAGTTTGTCCTCACCGCATTCGACAAGGGGGTCAGCGCGGTCAACGGCTCCTGGAAGATTTCGGGCCAATGCCTGCCCGTGACCACCTTGGCCGACGAACTCTACGAAAACACCTATGGCCAGTCCAAAATCATCTCCATCGCCACCGACCCGCAGATTAGCGCCTTGCAGGCCGGCCATTGCGGCCTTGCCCTCTGGCTCGACAACCTCAAAGGCACCTGGGCGACGAGCTCGTACTACGCCGCCAAACTGCCGCTTTGGGTCAACCGGAAAACGGCCGACTCTTATCTGAACCAGGTGTGGGAGCCCAAATTCCCGCCCTCGTACTATACGGTGTATAACGCCAACCGCCGCTATGCCTTCCGCTATGTGCTCAAGGACGTCTGCGCGCAAGGCAAACTCTACGAGAATTTTGTGACCACCCCGATGGCCAACACCGCCGTCCGCGAGCTGGCGCAGCGGGCCATTACCGAAGAAAAGATGGGGCAGGACCTGAATCCAGACCTGCTGCTGCTTCATTTTTCGCTGAAGCCCTTCAGCAAGTCGAAAGAGCAGGGAGGCTTTGAAGAAGAAGACGCCTATTTGCGCCTCGATGCCGAGCTCGACGCCCTGATGCGTACGCTCGACACGCAGGTTGGTAAGGGCAAGTGGCTGCTCTATGTGGTCGGCGCCCGCAATATCCCGGATTACCGCCGGGCCATCAACCCCCATCTGCAAGCCAACAGTTTTAACTCGGAGCGTTATTCGGTGTTGCTCAATTCGTACCTCATGGCCCTGTACGGCCAACAGAAATGGGTGGTCGGCTACAACGACGGGCGAATCTACCTCAACCGCAAACTGATCGAAGAAAAGAACCTCTCCCTCAAGGAAATGCAAGAAAAATCCGTTGAGTTTTTCGCCCTGATTCCGGGCGTGGCCGATGTCTCGACCGCCTACCGCCTCAGCGCCGAATCCAACGGCGACGGCAACTTGCGTTTTGCCTATTCGCGCAACAGCGCGGCCGATTTGTACTTTTTGCTGGCCCCCGGTTGGTACGAGGTGGATATGAAGGGCAATGAAACCGGATTCCTCCCGACGGTGGACCGCTCCGTTCTGCTCTATCTGTGCGGCTGGAAGGTGCAAAGCGAAGAGGTGCGCGAGCCGGTCGAAGTCTTCGGCCTGTGCGGCAGTCTTTCCAAATGGTTGGGCCTGCGTCCGCCCAGTGGCTCGACGGGCGTGCAACTGCCGGTAAAACTCAAGTAAGGATTAATCCAACACCAACAAGCCTTTGCCTTTGCGTTTGATGTAGGGCTCTTCGCCTGTGCAATCGACAATGGTCGAGGGCTCGAGGTCGCCAAGGCCGCCGTCCACAATCAAATCCACTTGTTTTTCGTAGGTCTCGATGATGAGTTCGGGATCGGTGCTGTATTCGGGTTCGTCTTCGTTGATGAAGATGGAGGTCGATAGCAGCGGATTGCCCAGGGCTTCGACCGGGTTGGTGGCGATTTTGTTGTCGGGGATGCGTACGCCCACCGTGTTTTTCTTCTTAAACAGCTTGGGCAGGTTGCTGTTGCCGTTGAGCAGGAAAGTAAAGGGGCCTGGCAGACACGATTTCAAGAGTTTGAAGGTGTCGTTGTCGATTTTGGCGTACTGGCTGATATGGCTGATGGTGCTGCAGACAAACGACAGGGGCATTTTGGCCGGGTCGATTTTCTTGATGGCGCAGATGCGCTCGACAGCACGGGCGTTGGTGATGTCGCAGCCGAACGCATACAAGGTGTCGGTCGGGTAGATGATAATCCCCCCTTCCTTTAAAACGCTGACCACCTCGGCCAAATCGCGCGGGTTGGTGTTTTCCTCGTATAAGCGGATGGATGCCATTAGTCGGTGCTTGAAACGATATTGATTTGCGCCCCGTTGCGATATACCGAGCAGCCTTCGTAGTCGGCGACCAGGGCCGTGGCGGCGCTATAGACGGTCAGGTTGAGCGTTCCTTGGTTGAGGTACAGGTTGCCCGTCGAGCGGATGCCATAGCCGCTCGATTTGGTCTTCATCGAGAAGATGGTGATGTCGCCCCCGTCGATGGTGATGTCGGTGTTGATGTCGGGGTCGGTGTCGTTGGCCACGTCGTCGCCGTAGGAGGTCAGGATGCCGTCGTCATTGACGGTCATGTTGACCGTGCCTCCGGTGATGTGGATGTAGCCTTTGGTGATTTTGGCGCCGTCGTTGACCATGTCGGCCGTCAGCGTGCCGCCTTCCATCAGCCAGTAATCTTTAATGTGGAGGGCTTGCTTGGACGATTTGCCGATTTGGATGTTGCCGCTGCGCATACGCAGGTATTCGTCGGTGGCGATGGCGTGGCCGTTGGCGTTGTTGGCGTCGATTTTCAGGACACCGTTGCCACTCACAACCAGTTGACCTTCGCTGAAAAGCACCCCTTTGAGGTCGGTATGCGATTCGTTGGTGTCTTTGTCGGTGTCGTAGGTGCCGCTGTCGGCCAGGTAGTTGTCGGTGTTGTCGGCGATGACCAGGTAGCAGCGTTTCGACGACTGCAGGTTGATGGCCGGTCTTCCGGCCGATTTCATTTTAATGCCGTTGAGGGTCAGTACATAGCGCTTGTCGGAATAGAGGGTGAACGAGGCGTCGTTGTTGTCGCCCGAAAGCCGGAATTCCACCAGTTTGTCGGTGGTGGAGGTGCAAACCACATTGTTTCCGTCGGTGACGATCAGTACGCCCTGTCCCTCGAGCGGATTCTCGACGGTGACCGAGCCGCGATAGGTGATGCTGACGACCGCTTCGACCGTATAGTTTTCGATCAGGTCTTTGTTTTCGTCATCGTCATCCTCTTGCGGAAGAGGTTCGGGGGTGTTACAAGAAAATAGCCCCGCAGCCAAAAGAAGCGAGACCCATTTTAGGATTTTCTTCATAGCCATGACAGTCTCCGTTTAGAATTTGGAAACACTGACCACGTCTTCCTTGATAATGTAAATTTCGTCGCTGTATTGGGGGAATTGCTCTTTCAGCTTGCGGCTGAAGGCCAAGGCTTCGAAATACGAGGAGAAGTCGCCGATACGCACTTTCCAGAACGGGGCGATATACGACACATACACTTGCTGTTCGGGGTAGGCGGCCAACAAATCCCTTTCGAGATTCAAGGCGTCTTTTTTGGCTTTATGCGCATTGTTGCTCGAATAAAGCTGTACCCGGAATCCACTTACGACCAACGTGTTGTCGGTGTTGACCGGCGCCTGCGAAGAACTTTTGGCCATCAGTTGGTTGAGGGCGGCGGGCTGGTGGGTACGGACCGTTCCTTTTTGTCCGTTGTATGATTGTTGTGCGAAAGCCAACGTCAGGGCTCCCGTCAGGCACAAGGCAGTGAATAAAGTTGTCAACCTCTTCATAACGCAAAATTTTGGGTTAAAAACGTTACTACAAAGTTACACTTTTTTCGCAGGAACACCAAACTTTGACTTGACCAAATGGTTTTTCTACAAAAAAATCAAAAAAATTGTGGTGAAACGGGCTGATTTGGGTGCCAAAGGGGCTTTTGTCATTCGTAGCGGATGGCTTCGATAGGGTCCAGACGGGCTGCCTTGCGGGCCGGATACCATCCGAAGAACACGCCTGTGGCCGTACATACGGCAAACGAAAGCAGTACCGAATAGACCTGGACCGATGCCGGCCAGCCGATCACGCTCGACAGCAGCCATGAGAAAAGCAGGCCGTTGAGCACGCCGATGAGGCCGCCGGTGATGCTGATCATGACGGCTTCGATGAGGAATTGCAGCAGGATGTGGCGCTCTTTGGCGCCGACCGACATGCGCAGGCCGATTTCTTTGGTGCGCTCGGTGACCGATACAAACATGATGTTCATGATGCCGATGCCGCCGACCAGCAGCGAGATTCCGGCAATGCAGGCCAGCAGGATGGTCATGACGTCGGCGGTGGAGCTGATGGTCGAAATGAGCTCTTCCATCGAAAACAGGCTGAAATCGTCGTCGTCGGGCGACGAAATGTGGTGGTTGCGCCGCAAAATCGCCTCAATCTCTTCGGTGGCGGCCTGGCTTTCACCTTCCGACTTGGCCGACACGACGATGCTTTGGAAGTAATTGGCGGCTAAAATGCGCTTTTGTACGGTGGTGTAGGGCGCCAGCACGATGTCGTCCTGGTCTTGCCCCATGCTATTGCTGCCTTTCGAGGCGAGTACTCCCGCCACGGTCATGGGGATGTTTTTGAAACGGAAGACTTTGCCGACCGGGTCCGGGTCGTTCGGAAAGATGTTGTCGGCCACCGTTTTGCCGATGACGGCGACCTTGGCGGCCGAACGGATGTGCTGGGCCGTGAACATGGTGCCGGTCTTGATTTTCAGGTTTTTGATGTCGAGGTATTCCTGATTGACCCCATAGATGGTGCTCGGGTGGTTGTTCGACCCGTTGACCAGCTGTCCGCTGGCCGTCAGTTGCGGGCTGATGGCCGACAAGTGGGTGCATTCGTTTTTCAGCGACTCGTAGTCGGCCGGCTTGATCGACTGCTGGGTCGAGGCGCTTTGGCGGACGCCGCCCGCCATGCCCCGGTTGGGCTGAATCATGATGATGTTGGAACCCATTTCCGAAATCTGGCTGCGGATGCTCTCTTTCGACCCTTGTCCGATGGCCAGCATGGTGATGACCGAGCTGACGCCGATGATCATGCCCAACATGGTCAGAAAACTGCGCATCTTGTTGCAGACGATGGCGCGGATGGCGATGTAAAACAGGTTCCAGTAGTTCATTATTCGTTGATTTTAGGCAAGGTTGCCAGGGTTTCGGCGGCGGATTTGATGTGTTCGTTGACGGTGTCGCTCACCACCTGCCCGTCGCGCAAAACGATGGTCCGGCTGCTGTAGGCCGACAATTCGGGGTTGTGGGTCACGAAGACGATGGTTTTCCCTTCGGCATGCAGTTGTTGGAACAGCGTCAGGATTTCGAAGGAGGTCCGGGTGTCGAGGTTGCCGGTCGCTTCGT
>JAGCZK010000104.1 GCA_017960065.1 Paludibacteraceae bacterium | reverse complement strand
GTCGCCAGCGAGTCGGCCACTTGTCCGTAGCCCGGCAACACACAGCCTGTAATCAGAAATATCGTGTAAAGGAGGCGTCTCATGCTTGCTGGATTTGTTCGCTGGTTTTGCCGAAGCGGCGTTCGCGCCCCTGATAGTCGGCGATGGCTTGTATCAAATGCTGTTTTCTGAAATCGGGCCACAACACCGGGGTGAAGTAAAGCTCGGTGTAGGCCGACTGCCAGAGCAGGAAGTTGCTCAGACGCGATTCGCCACTGGTGCGTATCAGCAATTCGGGGTCAGGAATGTTGCTGGTGTAGAGCGCCCGGCCAAAAGTCGCCTCGTTGATGTCTTCGGCCTTCAACTGGCCTTTTCCGACTTGGATGGCCAGTTGTTTGGCGGCCTCGCAGATTTCGTCGCGCGACGAGTAGCTCAGCGCCAACACCAGCGTCAGCCCCGTGTTGGTGGCGGTTTTGCGGATGCTTTCGTCCAGTTGCTGCGCCACGCTCTTGGGCAGCTTGGCTGTGTGTCCGATGGTCATCAGGCGGATGTTGTTTTTGAGCAGGGTGGCGGTTTCGGATTGGATGGCCGAGGCCAGCAGGTCCATCAACCCGCCCACTTCGTCTTTCGGACGGTTCCAGTTCTCTTCCGAAAACGCATAGAGCGTCAGGAATTTGATGCCCAATTCGGCGGCGCATTCCGTCGCTTCGCGCACAGCGTTGAGCGCGCTGCGGTGCCCGAAAATCCGGGGTTTGCCCGATTGCTTGGCCCACCGGCCGTTGCCGTCCATGATGATGGCGACGTGCGTCGGAATATTGTTGGCATCGAGTTTGACTTGGGCGCTCATTGGGTTATTTGCAGAACTTTCGGGTGGTGAACAATTTGCACGATACGGTAAGATTCAGCATCGAATACCAGTCGGTATCCAAAAATCCGATTCTACCGGTCGAGTAGGGGTCTTTCAGGATGGCGTTTTCGGGGCCGGTGACATCCAAATCGTCGGCGAACAATTTGTGGATCGACCATTCCAGCCCAAGCGTCAGACGCTTGGTTACCAGCCACTTTCCGCCAATGGCAAACGGAATGCTCAGCTTGAAGAGCTTGCCTTCGCCGTAGCTTTCGTAAATGGCGCATCCTACTCCCATCGCAATGTAGGGTGTGGCTTGGTAGTGGCCTCTGTAATAGCGCGATTCGCCAATGTCCAAAAAGTTGAACTCTGCTTCCAGATTCAAATCGGCCAATCCGCGGCTGAACGTTACGCCGGTCTGTCCGTTCGGGTAGCGGTAGCCAAAGTCATTGCTGTTGCCGTTGACCCGGGCATACATGCCTTGTAGCTTGATGGCCCAGCGGGTGTCGATGTTGTAGCGGTAAAGACCGCCCACCGTCCAGCTGCTGCGGTTGAACGCCTTGACGTGGTTGGCATCGCCCAAATAAAACGATACGCCGGCGGTGGGGCCGAGTTCGTGGTTGTATTCGGCGCTCATCGGCATGGCAAAGCCGCAAACAACTGCCACTAACAGCATTGCCTGCTTCATTCTGTCGCTATATTCAGACCATTTCATGCGCACGTCACTTTCGGACACAATTTTTCTAGTGCAAAGATAGTGATATTCTCGGTTTTATGCGGTAGTCATTAACAATTTATAAGTATAAAAATGAAAAAACATGCGCACTTTCGGGCAATAAAAAACCGCTATGGATTCCATAGCGGTTTTTTATTGGATATTCAGGTAGGATTAGTACTCCCACAAGTCTTGTTCAAAATTGAAGATTTCGTTTTTGATACGTTCTTGTTCCTTGTGCATTTCGGCGGCCGTATTGTTGTATTCCAACAAGTTGCGGTTCTTCGTCGAGGACTCTTTGAAGATGTAGCTTCCGAAGCGGCGTTTGATGAACAAGTCGTCCACAGTTTCACGGCTACCGTTGTTGCGGTCGGTGATCAGGGCCTCTTGTCTTGCCAGGTACGGACGCAAACCGTCGTAAGTGGTCCAGAACAAAGGACGTTTCTTCAATCCCAATTCATAGTCGTTCTCATACCAAATCGGGCAGAGGGCGATGACGCGAACCGAGAAAATCGAATTGTGCTTGTCAAAGAACCAAACTTCCTTGAGGTAGTATTTCATCACCTCGCGGTTGAAAATATCACTCTCGGCAATTTCGGTGCTCAACGTGTCGCCCGTAATCGAGTCGGTCTTAACCGTTACCAGCACGTTGCAGGATTCGATGAAGTCGTCGAAGTCCAAGCGTTCGTCCTCGGTGAAGATCTCCTTGTTGTCGAGGTAGTTGTAGCATTTGATCTTGCCTTCTTCAAACAAGCGGAAGATGGTCGTGAACAAGCTTTGACGATTATCGCCAGCTTCCTCGGGGAAGTACAGGGGGTAATTGATCTTTTCGCGCAAGTCAATTACACGGTACACTACCTTCTGCCAGATAATATCATCTGCACGCGGGTTATTGTACTTGATGGGAACACGGTCCTCCAGCAAGATACTGGTCGGCAGGTTGTCCATCTCGCGGTCTTCACCAAAGAACTCAAAATAGTCGTCCTCTTGTGCAATTGCCGGCATGGCAAATACTGCCAATAATCCGAAAATTAAACTACGATAATACGTCTTCATGGCTCTTCAATTTTAGTTTACGATTACTTCTATAGGCGGAAGGATCTTTTCGATTCCGTCCGGACCTTTGGCACGTACACGCGAGATGTAGAATTTTTTACCTTTGCTCATCTTACGCATAACGTCTTTTTGGTCGTTGGTAAAGTCGGTGCCGGTCGAAGTCTTGACGATGGTGTTACCCATGGAGTCATAGTAGTTCAGGTCGAAACCGAGTACATTGTATTTTACATCCAAGTCGGCATCGTCCAATTCGGCCTTTACACCCTTAGAACCAACCAAAGCGGCTTTCGAGAACGGTTTGCTGCCTTTGTATTTGGCAGGTACGCCATTTTCGGTGTAAGCGATGTAAGCCATTGGAGGCGGCAGCGCTTTTACACGGAAGGCTCTTGCCGGGAAGGTTTGGGTCTTGCCGTCTTCGCCTTTGGCCGATACGGTGATGTTACAGGGTTGGCCAACGCGAACCGGTTTGATCGACCAGCCGCTACCTTTCTTAACCAGTGTACCGTTCGATGCGCTAGCGTTGATGTTAGCGGCGGCGATACCCGGTACCGAAATGCTCACGGGGTTGTCGATACCTGCATAGAACACGTTCATCAAGTCGGCCGAAATAATGGCGGTCGGCTCGCCTACGATGTACTTGCTTTGGAAGGGGTAGGGGATGGTGTCACCGGTCGGAGATACCATACGAATCTCACCCTTGATTTCGAAGTTACCCGTCGATCCGCAGGCTGCGGTGTAAACTTCTTGGTCTTTTTCCAATTTTCTGCCGTTTACCACGATGGTCGGTTTGGCGGTCGAGTCCACAGCGGCCAGGATGATGCGGGCTTCGTATTTGCCTCCACGCGTTACATACGACGATACCGGAATTACCTCGGCCGTAATTTTGTTTACGCGGAAGTCGCCTGCATCCACCGAACTGATCAAGTGGCTGGTCACGTCGGATTGCGTGTTGCGGATGTCTTGTTGCAATTTGGTCATCAAGGTCATCGTAGCCACAACCGGCATGTGTTCAAACGTTCTTACAATCCAGGTCTGAATGTCGCTCGGATCCTTGGGATTGGGTTTGTCGCTGGTGTCGAAGTTGCGCTCGATGTTGGCTACCATCGTCGGGTCGTCTTTAACCAATTCCGACACGTAGCTGGCATACGCGATAATGCTGTCTTTCAGCGTGTGGCCCAAACCTTTGCCCGGAGTAGCTCCGGTAGGTCCGTATTCAGCGATTTGGAACGAAACGTCGAGGTTGTCACGAGCGTTGATTTCGTAAGGAGCGCCGGTTTGTTCTTCCAGCTTCTTGATTTCGTCGATCGACAAACCGTCAACTTTTGCTGCAATTTCGTATTTAATCGTTTCAACTTGTTGGTACAGAGCTTCCGAACGTTCTTTCACTTCGTTTGCTTTGGCCAACGCAGGTCCGACTTTCAGCGGGTTGAGCTCTTTCATGTTCTCGAGGCTGGTCATCAAAGAAACATTCTTTTTCTCCGTGCTCTCGATAGATTGTCTCAAGCTCTTTTGTACCACTGAAAATCCGTTGAGTACGTCGGTAGATACGTTCAATGCCAACAAGGCCGTATATACCAAGTACATCATACTGATCATTTTCTGCCGCGGGGTCTCCGGGCAATTCGTAGCACCCATATATTGTTTTCTATATGTTAGTTAAAAATTAGTCGTTTGATTAGATTCTGGTGTTGAAAGCGTTCAACATGTTGCCGTAAACGTTGTTCAAGCTGCTGACTTGTTGCGTAAGTTTGGTAGCTTGGTTTTTGAACTCGGTCGTTTCTGCGGCAGCGCTGTTGATGGCTTCCTGCATTTTCTTCAAGTTCTCGTTTACGCCAGTGATCATTTCGGTTTGCGAGGTCATGCCCTTAACTTGCATTTCGTAACCTGCATTGATCGACGACAAGTTTTTGGTGATGTTTTGCATCTCTTTCATATAGTCTTGAGCATCGTTGGCAACGGCACCCATGCTTTCGGCAACGGTTTTGTACGAAGCGAACAGCGAGTCCGAAGACGATTTCAAGTTCGATTGGGTGGCAGCGAAAGAGCTGATAGCGTCAGAAGCTGCGTTCATATTTCTGGCGTAGTTCGAAGTGGCCGAAACAGCGGCGGTCACGTCGGCGATTTGGTTAGCCGATTCGCTCAAGCGACGGATACCGTCGTTCAGGCGTTGGGCGTCACTTGCCGTCAAAGCGCCGGCTTTAGCGATGTCATCGATGGTGTTACCGGCTTTGGCAACAGCTTTCGACGAAGCGGCCGGAGCGATTTCTGCGTCAGCGTCTTCCAATTGCGGATAGACTCTTTCCCAGTGGTATTCTTTATGCGGGTCCTCGAAAGCCGAGATGGCGAACAAGCAAGCCTCGATAAACATACCAACCATCAACATGGCACCAGCGCCCGGGTAGTGTTGAATTTTGAACAACGCACCGATAATTACTACTGATGCTCCCAAACCATAGGCTACACCTGTGATTCTTTTTCCCTTAGGAGTTGAAAAGAAATTTGCC
>JAGCZK010000103.1 GCA_017960065.1 Paludibacteraceae bacterium | reverse complement strand
GTCAAGAGGCCGAAGCCGGCCGTGCGACGATCGACATCACGCGCCTGGGCCGCGGCAACTACCTGGTACGCGCCGACGGACAGACGCAACAACTGGTGAAGTAATCCTCCACCCCTAAAAGTGGAACTTACTGAATAGATTTTTTGATTTGACAGTTACGGGTTTTTGCAGCGGCAAAAGCCCGTAACTTTAGAAAGCCCTCAATATCACTACATCAAGTCGGGCGCCCGGATATCAAAAAACGCCAATTTAGTTAAATTATAACACTGATTTACAAATAGATAGCACTATAATTTCCACTTAAAACGCAATACATCAGACCGTGTTGTACCAAGTCTGAAAAAAATGTCTTACCTTTGCTTCGAATCAAATTGCAATGAAAAAAATCCCACTTTCAAAAAGTGGATTGAAGGCCGTTTTTGCAAAAGTTTTCGACAAAAATGTGTTAAAACTAATTAAAAACGACAATAAATAAAATTCAATTTATAAATTTGTAGCCGACTAACTGCTAACCTGTGTACTATGACAAGTTTGGACTTGCGCTACGTTGGCCACACACATTATACTGAAGAGTTATGAAAAGGATTCTGCTTTCAATGACCATTTTCGGTTTGTGTCTGACCGTAATCTCCCTGCTGATGGTGAAAATCGTCACCTACTCCGGCGATGGCGTCATGCTTTCGTCCACCGGCATTGACCAAATCCGATTTGTTACCGAATCCTCGACCGAGGACTACTGGCAACCCGAACAGCTGCAACTCAGTAACAACTATTTTTTGGACACCCCGATTGAAAACTACGGGAAAGACTTATTGTCTGGAGAATATCAGATGACCCGCTAAAACGCCCGACTGGCTGTGCGATGTTTCACCCACTCGTCCTCTGCGCAACAGCAGCCGCGCAACGCCCACTAAAATTCACTTGTCCGCTGTGCTACGAACCCCATCCCTGGGTGTTACAGGCCGCGGAAACCCTTCAACTTTATTTGTCCGCCCAAAATGCCTGGCAGGCCGAACTGCAACGAGGCAAGATGTTTGGTGTGTTGGTCGTGTCCGACGCCCAAGACCGCATCGGTTTTTTAGCCGCCTTTTCGGGAACGCTGCAATCGGGCTTTCAGCACGATTATTTTGTACCGCCCGTCTATGATTACCTGAAGCCTGACGGCGAATTTGCCCAAGGCACCGCCCGCCTGGCGGCGATGAAGCGGCAGCTGGAGGCCTTGCAGCAAAGCAACGACCTGTCGGAGGCGCTCGCCAACTACCAAGCGCTGGCCCGGCGACACGAAGCGGTCGTCGCGTCGTACCAACAGCGCATGCAGCAGCACAAAGCCGAACGCGACCGCCAGCGGCAGTCGGGCGGGGCCGACGAGTCGGCGCTCATCCGGCAAAGTCAGTTCGAAAAAGCCGAGCTCAAACGCCTCAAGCAGCAGGCAGCCGACGAGTTGGCCACGGCGCATGCGGCGATTGGGCGGCTGCAAGCGCCCATCGCCCGACTGCGCGACGAGCGCAAGCGGCTTTCGGAAGAACTGCAAAACTGGCTGTTTGCACAATACCGGCTGCGCAACGCCTTGGGCGAGGAGCGGAGCCTGGCGGAGCTGTTCGCCCACCGCCGCCAGGCGGCGGCGCCCGCGGGCGCAGGCGATTGCGCCGCACCCAAACTGCTCCAATACGCCTACCTGCACCACTACACCCCCTTGGCCATGGGCGAGTTCTGGTGGGGGCAATCGCCCGTGGGCGAGCTGCGTGAGCACGGCCGCTTCTACCCGGCCTGCCAGAGCAAATGCGCCCCCATCCTCAGTTTTATGCTGCAGGGGCTCGACGTCGAAGCCAATCCCTTGGAATCGGCCCCCGACACTTCCTTAAAAATCTGCTACGAAGACGACTGGCTGCTGGTGATCGACAAACCCTCGGGCATGCTGTCGGTTCCGGGCCTGCTGCAGCAACAGTCGGCCGAGACGCTGCTCCAACAACGCTACGGAAGCCAGTTGAAAGCGGTCCACCGGCTCGACCTCGGCACCTCGGGCCTGCTGGTGCTGGCCAAAGATGCCGCCACCTACAAGGCCCTGCAAGCCCAATTCGCCCAGCGGCGCGTACACAAAACCTACACCGCCGTCATCGAGGGGCGGCCGCAACAGACAGCAGGCGAAATCCGGCTGCCGCTCCGCCCGAATCCCGACGACCGGCCGCGCCAAACGGTCGATTTTGAGCACGGCAAACCGGCCGTCACCCGCTACCGCACGATTGAATCAACCGAAAACCAGACCCGATTGGAATTGCAGCCGCTGACGGGGCGGACGCACCAGTTGCGCCTGCACTGCGCCCATCCGCAGGGGCTGGGCTGCCCCATTGTCGGCGACCGCCTCTACGGACATCCCGCCGAACGTCTGCTGCTGCACTGCACCAGCCTGTCGTTTACGCATCCGCAAACGGGCAACCCGGTCAGCCTCGACTGCCCGCCACCGTTCTGACTCAAAAATCCTCTACCCGACAGGTATAAGGCACGGGATTGGGAATAATCGGTCCGTTGGTAAGGAATGCCGTATTGGCCTTGTCGAAATCGCCTGTGGGCGAAACACCCTGGTACACCATCTGCCCCGACTCAAACACACTCAATTGGATTGTATAACGGTGCCCATAGACGGGTACCAGACCAAAGTTGCAAGGATTGACCCGAATAAAGCTGCTGTTATAGAAGTAAAATTCGATATCCGGTAACGTAAAGTGATACTGTTCGATCGTATAGCGTTTGCGGTCCGTTTCATCCTGCACCACCATCCGCAACAGGTATTGCCCGGACTTTAGGTTCTCAACCAAACGGTCGTTGTTGTCGCAGGTCAACCCAACAATAAAGTAAGTGCGGCCATCAAAATTCTCGATTTCATCATAGAGCGCATAAACCGAAAGCGCCTTGGTCTCGGGCTGCGGAACGACATTCTCTTGGAAAACGCCATTGGAAACGGTATAATGGGTATGCACCCCATCGGATTCCAAGGCCAGCATCACGTGCTGGTTGGAGCCGACGGAAACCGCAGGCTGGTGGCTGTAGAACACCTGTCGGTGCGCATTGCAGCCTGCTATCGACCGCACGACAACCTGTTGGGCCGCCATGTTTCCCACACACACTCCCCACACATAGTCGTCCTTGGTTTTACCGGCGGGAAGATAGGTCATCAACGAATCGTAGTTGAATACCAATTCACCCGACGAAACGCCCTGTGCTCCGTTCAAATTGAGGGATTCGGGATAATAGGGATGGCGGTTCGCATAGCGGATCACGTAGGGTTCGTAGTAGGCATATTCCTTGGTCTGCTTGTCGAAGCGGAACAGTTGGATTTGCAGGGCTTCGCGATTGGTCAGTTCCAATCCCAGCTGCACCGTCTGCTCCGGATAGCCCAGCTCCAAGTCGGTGCGCCAGTCAAAGAGCACTACCTGATCCATTGCGAATATACGGTTGGCAACGTTAAGAGCGGCGTATTCCGACTGCTGGTTCAAAGCATCGTACATCAACCAGACGCATCCAGTCTTACACCAATTGCCCCACGAATTGGCCACCAAAAACGCGCCTTTCAGGGTTACCCCGTTTTTTACGCAAGTAATATCGTCATCATACCCGATGAAACATACTTGGTGGCCGCCTTCTGGATTTTCATTACGGACACAATACGGAATAGCGACCTCGCCCGACCTTGCGAATTGCCCAGGATTGGTGATTTTTACCGTATCCGAACACCAGTAGTTGCTGTATCCGCCCGTCATCACCACATTGCCGGCGCGGAGCAGTTCCTTGATACGATCCAATAGCTGCCGCCCCCCGGGCGAGGTGGTCATTTGGTAGTTGTATGTGCTAAACCAGATCTGCTCGTAATGGTTCAGTCTGAAATTCTGGGCCATGTCCCACACTCCGGGCGTTGCCGACCAGCTTTTCGCCACCGCATCGTCCGAAGCCCACGACTCCCAATTATTGAAATTGCTATACATACGGGGAGGAACTCCCTGCTCCTTGATGGTTTCGAGCACCCAAGCCGTACCGGCTCCCCCAAGGTTGTAGGTAAATTTGGGCGAGAACTGCATCGACTCGCTGCCCGATGCGGGGTGGAAATTGTTTTCGGGATACAGGCTCTGCATGTACCGGGCGTAGGCATTGCTGTACATCATGTAGGTGATGGCCGCCGAAGCGCAACATCCGACCTGTCCCTGCTGCATAATATTGGGCAAACAGGGCGACTGGCGCAAATCAATGGCCGACGGCACGGTAATTTCGCCAAAACCGATACTGTCGAGTTCTGACACTTGGTACTGCGAAACAGTACCGTCGTTGCGATAAACATTCAAAAGGTTTTGGGCGGGAAGATGGACTGCAACCAGCAGGCCCGCAAGAAATAACAGTTTTCTCATTCGTTTTTTGATTTGGACGCGCAAAGATAGAACAATTTGGTTAAACAGACAACAGATGTACCGTTGATGTATCCACCAATTTTCAACAATATTGTTAATTCCTGTAAAAAAATCATTAGATTTGCAAACAGAAATTTGAGGCTCGTCCTCCAAAATCCCGTACTATGAAGAAATACCTGGCAAAAATCTTGCTGCTCATCCCGTTTGTCCTGGCCTTTGGCACAGAACTTTACGCCCAACAGTCGGCGGTTTACGTCGGCGGTCACATCCGTCGCGAACGCCCGGGCACCATCACCAAACTGCGCAACTCGGGCTTCACCACCGCCATCCTGTTCAACGTGCATGTCGATACCGACGGTACGCTGATGACCGACGGCGAAACCATCTGCAAAAACGGCGTCTATGTATTCGGCAACACCCAGCCCAACTATGTCAGCGACGTCAAGGCCCTCAAAACCTACCCGACCGGCATCAACCGCATCGAAATCTGCATCGGCGGCTGGGGCAACGACTCGTTCGACCACATCAAGGAGCTGATCAACGCCAGCGGCACCGGCAGCGGCACCATGCTGTACAAAAACTTTCGGGCGCTGAAACAGGCCATCCCCGAAATTGACGCCGTCAACAACGACCAGGAACAGTGCTACGATGCGGCGACCACCATTCAGTTCCACGTCATGATGCGCGATTTGGGCTACAAGACCACCCTGGCCCCCTATACGGGCAACGAATGGTGGAAGTATGTGGCCAACCAGATCAACGCCCAACGCCCCGGCACGGTCGACCGCATGATGGTACAGTGCTACGACGGCGGCGCCGGCAACAATCCCTCCGACTATGCCATAGGGGGCATGGAGCTCTGGGCCGGCCGTATGAACTACCAAAGCTCGGCCGCCGACGCCCTGACCCAGTTTCAAAATTGGAAAAAGAACAACGGCGTGGTCGGCGGGTTCATCTGGGTGTATAACGACGAGACCTGGAACCTGAACCAGTGGGCCAGCGCCATCAACCGCACCTACTCGCCCAAAACCACCGACACTCCGGCCGCCACCTTCTACCAAAACTCCGACTACGGCGGCTACGCCATCAGTTTGCCCGAAGGCAGTTTTCCGATGTGCGAAATGGCCCTCTACGGCCTGAAAGCGGCCGATGTGTCGTCACTCAAAGTACAGCCGGGCTACAAAGTGACGCTGTTTACCAACGCCGACTTTACGGGGTCGAAAAAGACCTTCACGGCCAACTCCAACTATGTCGGCGACGACTGGAACGACAAGGCCAAGTCGATCCGCATCGAGCCCAACGGTGTCAGCGGCATCGAGGGCATCTATAAGTTGAAAAACCGCGCCAGCGGCCTGTATATGGACTGCGACGGCAACAAAACCGCCAACGACACCAAGGTGGTGCAATGGACCGACGAGGGCGACGAGCAATACCAATGGTGGCAGCTCGAGGAAACGTCTGACAAAGGCGTCTATCACTTGCGTCCGGCCAGCAATACGGCGACCAAGTGCGAAGTCTATTACGGTTACAAAGACAACGGTACAGGCCTGGTCATCTACAACCAGACCGAAGAGTACAACAACTCGCAGTTTATCCTGTACGATGCCGGCAGCGGCTATTACAAACTGATTGCCCGCCACGCCTGCAAACCGCTGATCATCGCCTCGGGCACCACCGAGCCGGGCACGCAGGTCACGCTCTACACCAATAGTAGCAACAACTGCCAGCAATGGCAGCTCGAGCGCAAACAGGCCGGCGACTGCAACGTGGCCACCTTCTACAAGAATGCCGATTACGGCGGCTATGCCATTTCGCTCGAAGAAGGCACCTACACCACCTGGCAGCTGCGCATGTACGGCATTTCGGACAACGACATTTCGTCGCTCAAGGTCAAGAGCGGATTCAAGGTCACGGTCTATGACGCTGCCAACAACAGCGGCACCTCGACCGCCTACACGGCCAATACGGCCTCGCTGGGTTCGTGGAACGACAAAATCTCGTCGCTGACCATCGCCCCGGCAGGTGCCACCGGCAAAGCGGGCGTCTATCGTCTCAAAGGCTACAACAGCGGCCTGTATTGGGGCATCAACAACAACTCGACCGCCTCGGGCCAAAACCTGCAGCAACAAAGCTCAAGTACCCATTGGGCGCAAGAATTCCGGCTGACCGAAACCGCCACGGCCGGGGTCTATACCATCTCCAATCGCAATTCGGCGCTGGTGCTCGACGTTTGGAACAACAGCTGCGCCAACCGTGCCGAAATCAAACAGGGCACCGCTAACGGCGGCACCAACCAGCAGTTTGTGCTGGTCGATAAGGGCGACGGCTGGTACCAGGTGGTGGCCCGCAACAACGGCAAGGTCATTGAGGTGCCCGACAACACCAAAAATAACGGCGATGTGCTGAAACTGTGGGACAACAACGAACAGAAATGCTCGTGGTGGAAACTCGAAAAGGTGACCAACTCGTTTACGGGCGACCTCACCGACAACGGCGGCATCATCCGCGTATCGCACACGGCGGTCAATAGCAGCGAAAGCGAAGCCAAGCTCATCGACAACACCGACGGCAGCAAGTATTGCGCCGCCATTGGCAGCAACGACGAGGTGTGGATCCGCTACAGCTCGACCCAAAAGGCGGTGCTCACGGCCTACACCCTCTGCTCGGCCAACGACGCGCACGGACGCGACCCCAAGGCCTGGCGGCTCGAGGGCTCGAACGACGGCACCAACTGGACGGTCTTGGATACGCGCAGCAACCAGACGTTTGTCGATTTCAAGCAAAAGCACTATTACGAGGTGAGCACCACCGAGGCCTTCGGCATGTTCCGCCTGGTGGTGACCGCACGCAACGATGCCGCCTCCACCATCTTCCAAATGGCCGAATGGCAGTTGTTTGGCAATGTGACGGGCAGCTTTGACCCGATGACCCAAGTGGCCGAAAATGCTGCGTCCGACATCCGTGTATGGCCGCTGCCGATGACCGACCGCCTGCACATCGACGGTGCCGACGGGCTCGACATCCGGTTGGTCGATACGCTCGGCCGCACCCTGCTGCAAACGACCGCCACCGACCACACCACGCTCGATGTCAGCGACTTGCACAGCGGCTACTACCTGCTGCGCGTCGGCGACAAGGTGTTTAAGATTTTGAGATGACATCACCCTCTCCCCGTACCCCTCTCCCTATTCAGGGCGAGGGGTTTTTATGTTGTGAACTCCCCTCTCCTCGGTGTCACAGACCTCACCCCCGGCCCCTCTCCACTGTGGAGAGGGATGCGCTATAGTTTAGTCAATAACTCATCGGTTTTAACCTCCATTTTGC
>JAGCZK010000102.1 GCA_017960065.1 Paludibacteraceae bacterium | reverse complement strand
GTGTATTCGCTTACCTCTTACCTCTGAGTTCTCACCTCTTTCTATATGGTCGAGCAGTTCACTGAGCTGTGTGCCGAGGAAACTGCTGATGATAGCTGGAGGAGCCTCGTTACCGCCTAAGCGATGGGCATTGGTGGCACTCATGATTGAAGCTTTCAGCAGACCGTTATGCTTATAGACGGCCATGAGTACGTTGACCAGGAAGGTGACGAACTGCAGGTTCTCTTCGGCGGTTTTGCCGGGAGTCAGCAATCCGACCCCGGTGTCGGTGCCGATGGACCAGTTGTTGTGCTTGCCGCTGCCGTTTACGCCGTTGAAAGGCTTCTCGTGCAGCAGTACGCGGAACTGGTGCTTCGAGGCGATGCGGCGCATCAGGGTGATAATCAGTTGGTTCTGGTCGTTGGCCAGGTTCATCTCCCCGTAAATCGGAGCAAATTCAAACTGATTGGGAGCCACCTCGTTGTGGCGGGTTTTGAGGGAAATCCCAAACTTGTAGGCTTCGAATTCCAGATCTTGCATAAAGGCGGTGACCCGGCTCGGAATGGCGCCGAAGTAGTGGTCGTCGAGCTGCTGGTTCTTGGCGCTCTGGTGTCCCATCAGGGTACGGTCGGTCATCATCAGGTCGGGACGGGCCGCAAACAGGCTCTCGTCCACCAGGAAGTATTCCTGCTCCCAGCCCAGGTAGGCATAGACTTTCTTCACCTTGGGGTCGAAGTACCGGCAGACATCGGTCGCATAACGGTCGATGGCCGAAATGGATTTGAGCAGCGGGGTCTTGTAGTCGAGCGATTCGCCGGTGTACGAGATGAAAATGGTCGGGATACAAAGCGTGTCGCCGACGATGAAGGCGGGCGACGAAGGGTCCCAGGCCGTATAGCCGCGGGCTTCGAACGTGTTGCGGATGCCTCCGTTGGGGAAACTCGACGCGTCGGGTTCCTGTTGGGCCAGCAACTTGCCCGAGAATTGTTCGATGACGTTTTTGCCGCCGTATTCGATAAAGGAGTCGTGCTTTTCGGCCGTCCCTTCGGTCAGCGGCTGAAACCAGTGGGTATAGTGGGTGGCTCCCATTTCAAGAGCCCAGTTCATCATGCCGGTGGCCACCTGGTCGGCAATCTCGCGGCTCAGCGCTTTGCCTTCGGCGATGGCCGAATCGATGGAGGCGATGGTTTCCTTCGACAGGTACTTGTGCATTTTCTCCTTGTCGAACACGTTGCTTCCAAAATACGAAGAGGTGCGTCCCTGCGGGGTGTTTGGCTCAATAGCCTTGCGATTGAAGGCCTCGTTTACGGCTTTGAATCGTAATGAGAACATAGATTGTCAATTAATTGTCTTAATAAACCACAAAGTTAGATTTTTTTTTGCACCTTTGCAATAGATTTTTGAAAAAACAAGCGTCGCACCGAAGGTGTGGCCGATGATTATGAAAAATAAAGCAGGAGACTATTACACGCAGTCGCGTTTGGAAATGCTTCCACTCGTTCCGGCCGAGGCCCGGCGCATCTTGGAAGTCGGTTGCGGATCCGGCGTGTTTTTGCGTTCGCTCGAGCGCGACGACCGCGAGTTGTGGGGCATGGACATCAATGCCGAAATGGCCGAGCCGGCCCGTGAGGTGTGCCACCGGCTGCTGATTGGCGACGCCATGCAGCTGTTGGGCGAGCTGCCCGACGGGTATTTCGACTGCATTGTGTTTAACGACGTGTTGGAGCATTTGGCCTGGCCGGGCAAACTGTTGCGCAAGATCCGCGGCAAACTGGGCGCCGGCGGCTGCATCGTGGCCAGTATCCCCAATATCCGTTACATCGGAGTGCTCGTTACGGGCTTGCTTTGGCACAAGGATTTTTGCTATACCCCGGAAGGGGGCGTGCTCGACGACACGCACCTGCGCTTCTTCACCCGGCGGTCGATGCGCCGGCTGATCGAGCAGTCGGGCTACGAGGTGTGCTCGTGTCAGGGAATCCGGCCGTGCAAGAGCTGGAAGGAAAAGTTGTTTATCGCCCTCTCGCTGGGCGTTTTGTCGGATGCCCGCTACAAGTGTTTCGCTTGGACGGCGCGTCTTAGTGCGAACCCGTCGAAAGGCCCCGAATACTTATGAAAATCGCAATCGTGTCACGCGGCATTCCGACCGCCCAGGCGCCCATGAACGGGATTTTCGAATGGGATCAGGCACGCGCTTTGCGCGATGCGGGGCACGATGTGCGCTTTTTGGTGCTCGACTACCGGCGGGTGTCGGACCGCCCGATGGGGTGGAGCCAAACGCAACGCGAAGGCATCCGGGTGTTTTCCTTTTCGCTTCCGACGGGTATGTACCGCCACCTGCTGCCCCTTCTGCAATGCCGACTGGCCCGGCTCTATGAGCGGATGGCAGCGGCTTGCGGGCCGGCCGATGTCGTGCATGCGCACTTTTACTTTATGGGGGCGCTGGCCGCCGGAATCAAACGCCGGCACCCCGAAATTCCATTGGTTTTGACCGAACACAGCAGCAAGCTGGTGCATCCGTTGTCGGACATCAGCCGGCTCGACCGGAAGGTGGCGCAAACCGCCTATGCCGCCGACGGGCTCATTTGTGTTTCGTCGCTGTATGCCAACCGCTTACGCGAAAATTTCGGCCGCGAGTTCACGCCGATTCCCACTGTGGTGGATTTGGCGGCGTTTTGCTACGACGGGCCTCGGGCGCAGCACGTTCCGTTCCGTTTTGTTTCGACCGGAATGCTGATTGAGCGCAAGCGGATGCGCCTGTTGTTGGAAGCCTTTGCCCAATGTCCGTTGGAATCGGCCGAGCTCGACATCATCGGTGACGGCCCGCAGCGCGGCTTGTTGCAGCAAGAGGTGGAGCGCCTGCAGTTGCAG
>JAGCZK010000012.1 GCA_017960065.1 Paludibacteraceae bacterium | reverse complement strand
TATGATTGACACCCACCCCCACATTTATGAGCCGGAGTTTGACGCCGATGCGGCCGAAGTGGTCGGTCGCGCCCGTGCGGCCGGGGTCAGCCTGGTGCTGCTGCCCGACATCGACGCCTCTGTTCGGGAACGGATGCGCTCGTTTGAGCGTCGTTTTCCGGATTTCTGCCGCCTGATGTGCGGCGTTCATCCGACCTCGGTCGATGCCGGTTATGCCGACGAACTCGATCGCTTCGACCGGGCCATGGGAGAACGCGACTATGTGGCCGTGGGCGAAATCGGGCTCGACCTTTACTGGGACAAAAGTTTCGCTACCGAGCAGAAAATCGTGTTCGAGCACCAGCTGGCCGTGGCAGTCGAACGCGGCCTGCCCGTGAGTATCCATAGCCGGGAGGCCTTTGCCGAAACCATCGCTTCGCTTAAGAAATTCGACAAAAACAAACTTCGTGGTGTGTTTCATGCCTTTAGCGGCGTTTCGGACCAAGCCCGCGAGATTTTCGCCTGCGGCGATTTCCGTTTGGGAATCGGCGGGGTGTGTACCTACAAAAACGCCCGGTTTGCCGAGCGCCTGCCCGAAATCCCGCTCGAAAAACTGGTGCTCGAGACCGACGCCCCGTATCTGACGCCGGTTCCTTTCCGAGGAAAACGCAACGAGCCCGCCTACGTCCGTCTGGTGGCGGAGCGGCTGGCTTTTTTGTATGGAGTGCCGGTCGAAACGGTCGATCGGCTGACGACAGAGGCGGCAAAAGCGGTTTTTTTTGTTTAAAAACCGAAAATCCCTCGAAAAACTATTGTGGTTTCGGTCTTTTTTTGTAACTTGCACCCGCTTTTGTACGGTGTTTTGTACAAATTGAGGAGAGATGCTCGAGTGGTTGAAGAGGCACGCCTGGAAAGCGTGTATACGCCTAAAGCGTATCGCGGGTTCGAATCCCGCTTTCTCCGCACAACATGAAAGAAAATAACAAAAATAAGTAACAATTTTAAAAGCAAAAACATGAAAAAATTATTTGCCGTATTGGCATTGTTTGCCTGTGTAAGTCTTGGCATCCATGCACAAGATCAAGAACCCGCTACCGAAGAAGTGGCTGTTGAAGAAACTGTAGAAGCCGTTGATGAAGCGGCAGAAGCTGCCGGTCAAGATGAGGCTGTTGCGGAGGAAGAAGCTCCCCAAGGTATCCATCAGGCCATCAAACAAAAATTCATCGAAGGCGGTTCGGGCTTCATGAGCACCGTAGTCCTCTGCTTGATTTTGGGTTTGGCCGTTGCCATCGAACGTATTATCTACTTGAGCTTGGCCACCACCGATTCGAAAGCGCTCCTGTCCAAAGTGGAGAAGGCTTTGAACGAACAAGGGGTTGACGCCGCCAAAGAAATCTGCCGCAATACCCGCGGTCCTGTCGCTTCGATTTTCTATCAGGGCCTGTGCCGTGTGAACGAAGGTCTCGACGTGGTTGAAAAATCCATCATCTCTTACGGTAGCGTACAAGCTGGCCTGCTCGAACGCAACTTGAGCTGGATCGGTTTGTTTATCGCCTTGGCCCCGATGTTGGGATTTATGGGTACTGTAATCGGTATGATCGGTGCATTTGACCGTATCCAACAGGCTGGTGACATTTCGGCTACCATCGTTGCCGGTGGTATCAAGGTGGCCCTTATCACGACCGTTGCCGGTTTGATTGTTGCCATCATTCTTCAAATTTTCTACAACTTCATCCTGTCTCGTATCGAAAGCGTCGTAGGCGACATGGAAGACTCCTCCATCTCGATGTTGGATATTCTGGTGGCTTACAGCAAGAAATAATTGAAGTGACAGCCTTTAAACATTATGCTTATGTCATTCTCAACGAAAATCTCTAAGATTGTATTGCTCGCCCTGATAGCGGTTACGGTGATTGTCGCCGCGCTGTTCTTCCTGGGTGGATACAAGGACCCGACTGCCGAGTACCTCGAACCGAACTACACTTCGGCCCTGCTCTTTATGATGTATGCCTTCGTATGCTTGGCCATAGTGCTCGTTCTGGTGGACGTGGTTATCGGTTTTGTCCGCAAGGCCGTTTCTGACCTGAAAGGTGCGTTGCGTTCCCTGATTGGGGTCGGCGTGCTGTGTGTTATTCTCTTGGTGACCTACTTCATTGGTGACGGTGGCCAGGTAAATGTGTTGGGCTTGGACGAAGTGCCCTCCCAATCAGAATTGCGTTTGGTCGATATGCAGCTGTACACGACCTATGTGTTGCTGGCTGTTTCGGCTGTTCTGATGGTATTGGGCGGCTTGGCCAAGAAAATCAAATAATAAAACGGCACTCTAATTATGGCAAGATCTAAGAAAAAGGTACCCGAAGTCAACTCCAGTTCGACGGCCGACATCGCATT
>JAGCZK010000101.1 GCA_017960065.1 Paludibacteraceae bacterium | reverse complement strand
GAACGGCGGACAAGCACTTGAGTATATTGGAGCCGGAGAGGATGTAGCAATAGACGATATCTACGAAGCATTCATAACAAAGCCAAGCGAACTCCCGGCCATCTTCCAACTGGCATACAATCATCCACAGACGAAGGTTCGCATCGCCGCCGACACGGACTATGCCGTTGGTATCGACACGATCACGGAAGATGGAACACCCAACCAGATTGACAAGGTGGTCTTGGATGTGGATGTAACATTGAAAGTATTGCTTGAGACGCTTGATGCTTACGACGACTACGCTACAAGCATCTACCGATACGGCACTGACAATGCAGATGGAAACTCGACACCATCCGAAAGATTGCTGACTGAAGGCAACTACCATATTGTTGTGTACGATCATACCAACACATTGGTGGAACAGTACCATGCCGTGGTACCGGTGGGCAGTCACTTGATTCACGAACTCATCAAAGGTATAGCCGATGGAGAGGTGGAGCAGTACACCGCAGACACATACATCGAGGCTGTCGGCACACCGCTGCTTGAGGAGACGACACAACCGCTATTGGCAGATGGATACGTCCGAGTCATCCTGCCCGGAGAGTATATGTCAAAGAATATATACTACACGGTCAGGCCGACGTTCCAACTTGTTGATTTGGTCAACGATGTTTCGCTCGGCCTATATGAAGATGCCGACATTGTTACCCCGTCTGCTACGTTGATAGAGAGCGACAGCCTCAAAATCACGGATGCCGACGGAAGAACTTACTATGCGTTCCGCCTTGACTCCGAAGGGCCGGAGACCCTGACCTACTACCAGATGCTCGAGAAGATTCGTAGCGGAGAGTGGGCAACATACGTTACCCCGGCAGACACCATCAACCTTGTCAAGATGACCAACTACCGCATAGTCATCAAGACCGCAACAAGCGACATAGACGAACGCAAGCAGTACATTGCTGACGATGCATCGATGTCAGGCACCGACTTCATTACATATTACGAAGACAACCAAGCGGATTTCGGAGAACCGAACCTCGGATACAAGCCTGAACAGGTCGAAATCGAAGACGGCGAGTTCATATCCCTCTACAACAAGACCGATGGGCAGACGTACTCATTCGTCTTCTCCGGCACTTCACCAATCGAAACAAGCGTATTGGTGGGGAATTGCCGAGCCGGGTTCTACAACAAGCAGTCGCTCACGTTGTGGCAGGAGGATATCGTCGAGCTGAACGAGAATAGCAACGTGGACTTCACCGACCTTGACGGCGAACTTCATCAGTTCTACAATGACGTGGCCAGACGGATAACATACACCGCTCTGCTTGCCGAACTGCCAGACTATGAAGAGCAGAGAAGCCGGTTGTATGCCCTACTGACCATGCTTGCCGACAACAACTACCACTTTATCTATACCGATGAAAATGGAGTGGAGCAGGTGTTTGACTTCGCATATCCCGACGATGCGCCGAGACAAGTGACTGTACAAGAATTACTCGATGCCGCTCCCAGCTATCCGCCGATATCGGCCATAGACCCGAAGACCACGATCCGACTCGACACCGGTAAGATAATCGACTTCTTCAACCTCTCCAATACGGAGTATGTGTTCAAGTTGGAATTGCATGGAGCGGAGAGCGTGGTAGTCCGCTACGATGTACTCGACACCGAGATGGCCAGAGGATTGGATTCCGGCACGATCACCGACACGTCCGGCCATGTTGTTTCCTACACCAAGGAGAGCATAGCCACCTCGCAAGAGTGCAAGGCCGGAATCTACATCTTCGGATCATACGACCTACGCAAGTGGCAGTTCCTTGGAGGCAACGAAATCGGTGGACGCTTCCGTGATCTCGGCTGCAAGGCCGAACGGGTGGACTGCAAGTATTTCCGCGTGCTGTTTGTCGGAGACATCTCCTTCGATTCGGAGGTGGACTACTTGGAAATCAATGTTGTAGACCGGCTTCTGTCCAATAAGATGAGATGAAAAAAGGGAAGGCTCATAAGAGTCTTCCCAATTTTTCGTGTCCGCGGTTTTGTCCGCGAAGCTTGTAACTTACTGAAAATCAGTATACGTTGTGAACCCGTGGGGAGTCGAACCCCAATCGAAAGAACCGGAATCTTTTATTCTATCCATTGAACTACGGGTCCGGGATGGGATTGCAAAGTTAGGTATTTTTTAGAAAATCGCAAAACTTGTTGGAAAATATCTTTTTGGATGGTGCGGTTTTGTGAATCGTGTAATTTTGATTAAATTCTTGGCAAATATTTGACATTTTGACAAACTTATTCGTATATTTGCAGCGTAAATAAAAACTAACGCCCTCATTGGCGGCTAATAACAGAAAAACATGTCGAAAGTCATTGTCCCCAAGAACTACCATTCCTTGCTCGACCTCAAACAAACCGAGCTGGCAATCAAGTATTTCAAAGATTTTTTCCAAAGCAATTTGTCGGCCGAAATGCGGCTTCGCCGTGTGACCGCCCCCTTGTTCGTCTTGAAGGGAATGGGAATCAACGACGACCTCAACGGTGTGGAGCGTCCGGTGACGTTTGCAGTGAAGGATATGGGCGACGCAGCGGCCGAAGTGGTGCACTCGCTGGCCAAATGGAAACGCTTGACGTTGGCCGAATACGGCATTGAGCAGGGCTTTGGACTTTATACCGACATGAACGCCATCCGCGCCGACGAAGAACTCGACAATATCCACTCGCTCTATGTCGATCAGTGGGACTGGGAGCTCGTTATCGGCCGCGAGCAGCGCAACATCGCCTTCCTCAAAGACGTGGTGCGTCGCTTGTATGCGGTGATGGTGCGTTCCGAATATGCGCTTTACGAGATGTTCCCGGCCCTGAAGCCGACACTGGCCCGCGACATCTTCTTTATCCACTCCGAAGAACTGCTTCGGATGTATCCCGGCCTGTCGCCCAAAGAGCGTGAAAACAAAATCGTGAAAGAGCACAAGGCCGTGTTTATCATGGGAATTGGCGGCCAGCTCTCCAACGGCGAAAAACACGACGGCCGGGCTCCCGACTACGACGACTGGACCACGCCCAACGACGACGGCTTCTTGGGCCTCAACGGCGATATCCTCGTGTGGAACGAGGTGTTGGGCGAAGCGCTCGAACTTTCGTCGATGGGTATCCGCGTCGATAAGACCGCCCTTCTCAAACAATTGGAACTTACCGGTCAGCAGGGCCGCCTGCAATACTATTACCACAAACGTCTGGTCGAAGGCAGCCTGCCCCTCACGCTGGGTGGCGGTATCGGTCAGTCGCGTCTTTGCATGTACATGCTCAAAAAAGCCCATGTCGGCGAAATCCAGGCCAGCATCTGGCCCGAAGATATGCGCAAGACCTGTGCCCAAGGAGGAATCCAACTCCTGTAAAGTATGATGCGCAAAATCTTCAAATGGGCAGGCCGGATTCTGCTGGCGTTTTTCGTGCTTTCATTGCTGCAAGTGCTGGTGCACAAGTGGGTGCCGGTAGTCTATACGCCGCTGATGCTCAAGCGTTCGATTGAGTATTCGAAGCAGGACAAGGACTACGAGTTCCGGCGCAAGTGGAAGTCGCTCGACGAAATCAGCCCCAACATGGTTCGGGCCGTCATTGCCTCCGAAGACGGCAAATTCATTCATCACCACGGCTTTGATTTCGAAGCCATTCAGAAGGCCTTTTCGTATAACAACAAGCATCAGGGCAAAAAGGTGCGCGGTGGCAGCACCATTTCGCAGCAAACCGCCAAAAACGTGTTTACTTTTCATTCGCGTTCGGGGCTTTCCGGATTGGTGCGCAAGGGTGTCGAGTGTTATTATACCGTACTGATTGAACTGATCTGGGGCAAGGAGCGCATTATGGAAGTCTATCTCAATGTGGTGGAGCAGGGCAATCACGTATATGGCGTGGAGGCCGCCAGCAAACTTTATTTCGGCCATTCATCACAAAAACTCAGCAACTACGAGGCCGCCTCGCTGGCCGCCGTGCTGCCCAGTCCGCGCAAGTATCGGGTAATCAACCCCAGTCCGGGTGTGCAAAAGCGCATAAACGCCATCCTGTCCAACATGTCGCATGTCGGACGCATCAAGTGGAAATAACTCCTTCGGAATTTAGAGCATCGATTGCATCAGGGCGATCATGTCCTGACCGATGCGGTCGGCTTCGGCCTGGCTGTGCGCTTCGGAGTAGATGCGGATGATCGGCTCGGTGTTCGATTTGCGCAGGTGGACCCAGCTTTCGGCAAAATCAATTTTCACGCCGTCGATGGTGCTGATCCGCTCGTTGGCGTAATGGGCCTGCAACTTTTGAAGCAGGGCATCGACGTCGATGTCGGGCGTGAGTTCAATCTTTTGCTTCGACATGAAGTAGGCCGGGTAGCTGGCACGCAGCTGCGACAACTTGCATTTTTTGTGAGCCAGATGGCTTAAAATCAGGGCGATACCAACCAAAGCGTCGCGGCCGTAGTGGCTGGCAGGGTAGATGACGCCGCCATTGCCTTCGCCACCGATCACGGCACCGGTTTCCTTCATTTTTTCCACCACGTTGACTTCGCCTACGGCCGAGGCCTCGTATTGGCCGCCGTATTGCCGGGTGACGTCGGCCAGCGCACGGGTCGAACTCATGTTCGAAACCGTGTTGCCCGGGGTCTTCGACAGCACATAGTCGGCTGCCGTCACGAGGGTGTATTCTTCGCCGTACATGCGTCCGTCTTCGGCAATCAGTGCCAGGCGGTCAACGTCGGGATCGACCACAAACGCAATGTCGTGCTTGCCGTCGGACATGAGCCGCATGATGTCGCCGAGGTTCTTTTCGAGCGGTTCGGGATTGTGTTGGAAGTCGCCGGTCGGCTCGGTATAGAGCCCGGTGACCGATTTCACGCCCAGTTGTTCGAGCAGTTTGGGCAGAATCAGTCCGCCCACCGAATTGACGCAGTCGAGGGCCACTTTGAACCCTGCCTTGCGGATGGCTTCGGTATCCACCAAATCGAGCGCCAATACGCTGTCGATGTGTTTTTGCGTGTAGTCTTTTTGGGTCTCGTGGCCCAGCTGGTCCACCTCGGCAAAGGAGAAGGCTTCGTCGGTCGCCAGTCGCAGCACTTCTTCGCCCTCGGCCTTATTGAGAAACTCACCCTTTTCGTTGAGCAGTTTGAGCGCGTTCCATTGTTTGGGGTTGTGGCTGGCCGTCAGGATAATGCCACCCAAGGCCTGTTCCATCGTTACGGCCAGCTCGGTGGTGGGCGTCGAGGCCAAACCGATGTTGATCACGTCAAAGCCCATTCCCATCAGGGTGCCGACCACCAGTTTTTCGACCATTTGACCCGACAGGCGCGCGTCGCGTCCGACCACGATTCTGCGGTTGCCGGCTTGCGTTTTTCCGCGCAAGGTGGCGTAAGCGGCCGTAAATTTCACGATGTCAATGGGCGACAGTCCTTCGCCCGCATGTCCGCCAATCGTTCCGCGGATACCAGAAATGGATTTGATAAGGGTCATAGTCGTTAACGGGTAACAGTAATGGATGTAAGTTCGAATCGGAGGGTCACCACCGCATTGTATTGGGTGCTGTTGCCCAATTTGGAATCGATGAGCACTTGGGCGCGCGAACCGTGGTGCAGGTAGGCGAGTGCCTCGTTGAGGCCGACGCTCGGCGAGCCGTTGCCGGGAGTGTAAACAATCACCATGCCTTCGCGTTCGAAGGTGTTCTGTCCGAACATCACCCCTTCGAGGTCGTAGCTTTTGTAGCGGAGGATGATGGTGTTGCCCAATTGGGGGCTGGTCGCGTTCGGGTCGTCTGCTTCGAGGCGCAGATAGGCGCCGCTGGGCGTCATGAAATACAGGTTTTCGGGCCAGGGAGCAGCCTGCGAAAAGCAATACACCGAGTCGGCCTGGCGGGTGGCCGGGTCCGTGCCGCGCAAATCAAGTCCGTTGTTGGCGACGTAGGCTTCCCAGGCAGCCTTTTCGGCTTTGCGCTGTTTGGCGTAACTTTCTGTTTTTTTGCAGGCCGACAGGCCGATGAGTAAGGCCAGGAGGCCCGTGATAATCGTATAGAGCTGTTTTTTCATGGCAATACTTTAATTCGCAACACAATCGGGCACCTCGACGGTACGCAGCGCCGGTCGCCCGGTACGCCGTAGGCCAGGTAAGAGGGCACCAGCAGGGTGGCTTCGCTGCCGCGTTTCATCAGCGGCAGGGCCAGGTCCAGCGCCTTGATGTCCTGACGGGCGCCCACCTTGATTTTCTTGGCGCCGCTCACACCGCTGTCATCGCAAACACTGCCGTCGAGCAACTCGAGCGAGTAGAGCAGGCTGACAGTTTGGTTTTTGCGGATGCTGTCGCCTGTGCCCACCGAATCGATGCGGTACCAGAAACCGTCTTTGACCGCAATCATGTCGGGGGCCACCGAGTCGAGGTACGCCCGGATTTCGTTTTGCTCGGCCTCGATGCATAGCTGGTTGTAGCGCAACATCCGCTCGGCCTCCACATCTTCGACTTCTTTGTTGGAAGGAATCTGGGGGCGGTTGCGATGGCAGGCGCCCAGCCAAAGCACCAGGGGCAGCAACAGCAGGCAAAAACGCGACAATCGCATTAGCGGATATTGGCAATGCTGATGATGTCGCCGAACACGCCGGCAGCCGTCACGCTGGCTCCCGCGCCGTATCCCTTGATAATCATCGGGTCGTTGTAATAGCGTTCGGTTTGAATCACCACAATGTTGTTGCTGCCTTCGAGATCGTAGAAGGGGTGGGTGATGTCCACCTCTTGCAGGCCGACTTCGCAGGCGCCTTCCTTCATCGTGGCGACAAAGCGGTATTTCTTTTTCCCGGCTGCCAATTGTTTGCGTTTTTCTTCAAACTCGGCATCGAGTTCCGGAATGTTTTTCCAGAAGTCTTCGAGCGAACCTTCGAAATACTTGTCGGGAACGAACAGGTTTTTCTTGACATCGGCCTGTTCCACCTTGTATCCCGATTCGCGGGCCAGGATGACCAGTTTGCGGATCACGTCGGTGCCGCTCAGGTCGATACGCGGGTCGGGCTCGGCAAAGCGGGCCTCTTTGGCCATCTGGATGCTCTTCGAGAAGGGAATGTCCTCGCTGATGGTGTTGAAAATGTAGTTCAGCGTACCCGAGAGCACGGCCTCGATTTTGAGAATCCGGTCGCCGCTGTTGATCAGGTCGTTCATGGTGTTGATGATGGGCAGACCTGCACCGACGTTGGTTTCAAACAGGTATTTGATGCCTTTGCGACGGGCAATGTTCTTGAGTTCCTGATAGTGCTCGTACGGGCCCGAAGCGGCGATTTTGTTAGCGGCTACGACCGAAATGTTGTTCTTGAGCAAATCCTCGTACATGGCGGCAATGGCACCGCTGGCCGTACAATCGACAAACACCGAGTTGAACAGGTTCATCGAAATGATCTGGTTCTTGATTTCGTCGGGCGTGGTCGGACGGGCCTTGGCCTTCAGCTCCTCTTTGTAGCGTTTGAGGTCGATGCCATGGGCGTCGAAAATCGATCCGTTGATATCGGTAATGCCGCAAACATTGAGCATGACGCTGTTTTGTTTAAGGATTTTTTCTTGTTGGTGCTCAATCTGTTCGAGCAGGCTGCCGCCGACAGTGCCGGTGCCCACCAAAAAGATGTTGAGGGCCTGGTAGTCGGCCAGGAAGAATGAATCGTGTATCACGTTCAGGGCTTTTTGTAAGTTTTCTTTGGTAATGACGAATGAAATGTTGGTTTCGGAGGCGCCTTGTGCACAGGCGATGATGTTGATGCCGCTGCGTCCGAGCGTTTCGAACAGCTTGCCGGCCAAACCGGTGTTGTAGCGCATGTTGTCGCCAACGATGGCAACGGTGGCCAGGTCTTTTTGCGGCGTGATCGACCAGATTTCACCGCGTTCCAACTCCATCTTGAATTCTTCGGACAAGGCTTTGACGGCGTCGTCGGCCTCGCTGTTGCGGATGGCGAAGGTGGTCGAGTTTTCGCTCGACGCCTGCGAAATGAGGAATACGCTGATGCCTTCGTCGGCCAATGCCTTGAAGGTGCGCGACGAAATGCCCAGCACACCGACCATGCCCATGCCTTGCAGCGTGATCAGGCAGGTGTCGTTGATCGACGAAATGCCCTTGATGGCCTTGCCTTCGGCTTTTTTCTGATTCGAGATTTTGGTGCCGGCAAAGTCGGGGTTGGTGGTGTTTTTGATATACAGCGGAATGTTGCGTTCATACACCGGGAAGATCGTGGGCGGATAAAGCACTTTGGCGCCGAAGTTCGACAATTCCATGGCTTCGATGTACGAAAGCTCCTCGATGGTGTAGGCGTTGTGCACCAGGCGCGGGTCGGCGGTCAGAAAACCGTCCACGTCGGTCCAGATCTCGAGCGCGTCGGCATCGAGCGCAGCCGCTACAATGGCTGCCGTATAGTCGCTACCGCCGCGGCCCAGGTTGGTGATGGCGCCGGTTTGGCTGTCGGTGGCGATAAAGCCGCCCATAATCGTGCGTTGTGACGTTTGGGCAAAACTCTTTTGGATATTTTGGTAAGTGGCTGCCTTGTCGAGCAGGTTCTTGCGGTGCGACGGCTTGGTCTTGACCAGCGACAGGGAGTCTTTGTAGTCGGCTTTGAGCACTTTGCCGATAAAACGCGACGAAATGCGTTCACCAAACGACAGCACTTCGGCCAGACGGGCGTCGGTGAGGGTTTTGGCTTCGGCAATCGCCGCATAGAGCAGGCCCAACTCGCCGAGCAGGGCGTCGGTCTCCTTCATGGCCTCGTCGAGCGCCGGGCCGTTCAACACTTTCGAAATGATGGTGTGGTGTACATCGCAAATGAACTTGTAGTCGTCGGTGTAATCCGAACCGTTGCTGGCCTTTTGGGCGGTGTTTTGGAGTCTGTCGGTGATGCCGCCGACAGCCGAAACTACTACCACAACCGGTTCGCTGACCGCTTCCACAATACGTTTCACTTGTTGGATGTTTTCTACGGAACCTACGGATGTTCCGCCGAATTTCATGACTTTCATAAAAACAGTTATAAATAAGAGTGAATGTTTTCGCTTGGCAAAAATAAAGCACAAAAATAGGAAAATTTCGCCGAATTCCGAAAAGTCGGGCTTGAATTTTGATGAAAAAAGCGTTGTGACGACAGATTTGCTAAAAAATTCGTGCTTTTGTCGAAAATTTTGTACTTTTGCATTTTGCATCAAAACAGCATATTATGGAGCAATCAACAGAAGAACGCTTGGATTTCGCAGGCATTGTGGAGCAGTTGAAGTCGTTGGTCGAATCGGTCGGTGACCAGGTACACCAGCAGGTGACGGGGCTGAAAAATTTGTTTTACAAATTGCAGTCCGAAGACCAGGACCGCCAGAAAAAGGCCTTTTTGGCCGATGGCGGAAAGGAAGAGGAGTTTGCCTACAGCAATGAGTATGAACCCGCCTTCAAAGAGCTCTTGGCCGCCTACAAGGAAAAACGGGCCAAGGAGCTGCAGCGGCGTGAGGCCGAGCGCGAGCGTTCGCTGATGCTGAAGAAGAAGGTCATTGCCGACTTGCAGCAAATCGTCAACAACCAGGACGAGGTGGACAAGTCGTTTCCCAAGGTGCGCGAACTGCAACAGGCGTGGCGCGATGCCGGTGAAGTGGCCGCCCACGATTACAACGAACTGGTGCGCCAGTACCAGAGCCTGATGGAGCAGTTCTACGATTTCGTCCGGATTAGCAACGATTTGCGCGATTTGGACTTCAAGAAAAACCTCGAAGCCAAAACCGCTTTGTGCGAGCAGGCCGAAGCGCTCGACCAGGAGCCCCGGATGAATGTCGCCATGCAGAAGCTGCAAAGCCTGCACGAGCAGTGGCGCGAAATCGGCCCGGTGGCCCGTGCCGAACGCGAACCCCTTTGGGAGCGCTTCAAGGCGGCCTCGACCGTCATCAACAAAAAGCACGCCGCCTTTTATCAGGAACGCAAGTTGGAGGAGAAGGAGTCGCTCCAACAAAAATCGGACTTGTGCGACAAAATCGGGCAGATCGACTTCAGCCAGGCCCAAAGCGGCAAGGATTGGGAAGAGCTGACCGAATCGATTATGGAATTGCAGGCTGCCTGGAAAAAGACCGGTTACTCGGCCAAAAAGCAGGCCGCCGATTTGTACGAACGCTTCCGTCGCAGCTGCGATGAGTTCTTTGCGGCCAAAACCGAATATTACCGCAAAAGCAAAGAGGAGTTGCGCGAGGTCATCGCCAAAAAAACGAAACTGGTGGAGCAGGCCGAGGCGCTCAAGGACAGCAAAGCCTGGAAGGAGACCACCCGCCAGTTCATCCAGTTGCAGGCCGAGTGGAAAACCGTCAGCTTTGTGGGGCGCAAAAAAACCGAGAACCTGGCCAACCGTTTCAAGGCGGCCTGTGACGCATTCTTCGCCGAGCGCGACAAGGCGCACAACGGTCCCGAAAAGGTGGCCCGCGACAAATCGTATGCCGAACTCGACAAGCTCAAGGCCGAGTACAATACGCTGAAAAGCGATATCCAAACCCGCGAAAACAACATCGGTTTCCTCAGCAGTTCTTCGAAGAAGGCCAATCCGCTGGTAGAGCAGATGCAAAAAGCCTTGGACGACTCCAAAGCCAAATTGGAGCGCCTGCATCAGAAAATTGTAGAAAAAGAAGCCGCATTGCGCAAACAAGATGGAGAAGAAAACCAATAACCGCCCGCCCCTCAAGTCGGGCGCCCGGCCCAAGGCGCGTCCGGCACGTCCGGCGGCCAAAGCCAAACCCCAATCCGAATCCGACGGCACCATCCGTCTCAACCGCTGTCTGGCCAATGCCGGTGTCTGCTCGCGTCGCGAAGCCGACGTGTTTATCGAGGCCGGTGTCGTTAAGGTCAACGGCCAGGTGGT
>JAGCZK010000100.1 GCA_017960065.1 Paludibacteraceae bacterium | reverse complement strand
TCACCACCCGCCAACGCAATGCCATCGCCAAAATCGAGAAAAACATCCACCGCGAGTTCCGCCAGATGCCCATCCCGACCGGCGAAGACATCTGCCGCCGGCAGATGCTTCATTGGGCCGCCCGCCTGCAAAACGAACCGGAAGCGGCCCAAATCGACGCTTGGATGGGCCCGGTGCTCGATATGCTGGCCGACGTGTCGAAAGAAGACCTGCTGCGCCGGCTCATGCAGCTCGAATGCGGCCGCTTTGCCGACTACTACCGCGAGGCCGACGACCTGAACCTGCTTTTCAAAAAAACGAAAGACCGTTCAAAAAGTGCCAAAACACCGAAAGATGCCGACTATCCGGCCCTCAAGAAGGGAAAACGGCGTGGCGACGAGTCGAACCCGAATTTCGTGCGCCTCAAAATCGACCGCGGCCGCAACGACAAGTTCGAGCCGCGCCGGCTGCTCGGGCTCATCAACGACGTGACGGGCGACCGCTCCATTGTCGTGGGCGAAATCGACATCGCGCCGAAGTTCTCGTTTTTCAGCGTACCCAAGCACCAGGTGGCCAAAATCTACGAGGCGTTTGCCGTCAGCCCCAAGGCCAAAGGCATCCGCCTGGGCGACGTCAAAGGCGAACGCCGGACAAAAAATAACGATGAAATCGCGCCGAAACGCGTATCTCACCGTTATGAATCACGCGGGGCTACCCGCAAAAAGTAAGGGGATTAGCAGTTTTTGAGCAATCCTTTGCCCGCCAACAGGGTGTTTTTCATCAGCGAACAGATGGTCATGGGGCCCACGCCACCCGGTACCGGAGTGATGTAGCTGCACTTGGGGGCCACCTCGTCGAACTTGACGTCGCCCTTGAGGCGGAATCCGCTCTTGGTTTCGGTCGAAGGCACGCGGGTCGTACCCACATCGACAATCACCACCCCGTCTTTCACCATGTCGGCCGTCAGGAATTCGGGTTTGCCCAAGGCGGCAATGATGATATCGGCCTGGCGGCAGATTTCCTTCAGGTTTTTGGTACGGCTGTGGCATACGGTCACTGTGGCGTCGAGGCCTTTCTGCATCATCAGCGTAGCCACGGGCTTGCCGACAATGTTGCTGCGGCCGATGACCACGCAGTTTTTGCCGCTGGTTTCGACGTTGTAGCGTTTGAGCAGCTCGATGATACCGGCCGGCGTAGCCGACACGAAGCACGGCAAACCGATCGACATGCGGCCCACGTTGAGCGGATGGAAACCGTCCACGTCCTTGCGGTAGTCGATGGCTTCAATCACCTTCTGCTCGTCGATGTGCTTGGGCAGGGGCAATTGCACGATAAAACCGTCGATATCTTCGTCGTGGTTGAGTTCGTCGATTTTGGCCAGCAACTGGGCTTCGGTCACGTCGCTCTCGTAGCGGATCAGCGTCGATTTGAAGCCGCAGACCTCGCAGGCTTTGACCTTGGCGGCCACATACGTTTCGCTGCCGCCGTCGTGTCCGACCAGCACGGCTGCCAAGTGGGGGCGCTTTCCGCCATTTTTTACGATTTCAGCGACTTCCGCCGCAATTTCCTGTTTGATTTTGTCGGCTGTCGCCTTTCCGTCTATCAACTGCATAGCGTATTGTGTTTGGTTATCTTCTTCCAAAGCCCATGCGGGGCATTTTTCCGCCGCGCGACTGCACCATCTGCATCATCTTGCGCATGCCTTCGAACTGTTTGATCAGGCGGTTGACCTCCTGCACGTTGGTACCGCTGCCGTCGGCGATGCGCTGTTTGCGGCTGCCGTTGAGCACGGCCGGATGCTGGCGCTCGTAGGGGGTCATCGACAGGATGATGGCCTCGACCGACTTGAAGGCGTCGTCGGGGATGTCCACGTCTTTGATGGCCTTGCCCACCCCGGGAATCATGGCGGCCAGGTCTTTGATGTTGCCCATCTTCTTGACCTGCGCGATCTGATTCAGAAAATCGTCGAACCCGAACTGGTTCTTGGCCAGTTTTTGGGCCATTTTACGGGCTTCGGCCTCGTCGTATTGCTCCTGGGCCTTTTCGACCAGCGACACGATGTCGCCCATGCCGAGGATACGGTCGGCCATACGGGTGGGATGGAACACGTCGAGGGCGTCCATCTTTTCGCCGACACCGACGAATTTGATCGGTTTTTCGACAACCGAACGGATCGAGAGGGCGGCACCACCGCGGGTGTCACCGTCGAGTTTGGTCAGAATCACACCGGTAAAGTCGAGCCGGTCGTTGAATTCCTTGGCGGTGTTGACGGCGTCCTGACCGGTCATGGCATCGACCACGAACAGGATTTCGTCGGGTTGGAGGGCGGCCTTGATGGCGGCAATCTCCTCCATCATCTTTTCATCGACAGCCAAGCGGCCGGCGGTATCGACGATCACGACGTCGTGGTTTTGCTTTTTGGCGAATTCGACGGCGTTTCGGGCGATTTCAACGGCGTTCTTGTTGTCGGGCTCGGCATAGACCGGCACGGCAATCTGCCCGCCCACCACCTTCAACTGGTCGATGGCGGCCGGACGGTAGATGTCGCAGGCGGCCAACAGCGGATTCTTGCCCTTCTTGCTTTTGAGCAGGTTGGCCAGCTTGCCGCTGAACGTGGTTTTACCGCTACCCTGCAGACCGGCCATCAAAATCACTGCCGGACGGCTTTTGAGTTGCAGCTCGGAGGCTTGCCCGCCCATGAGTTTGGCCAACTCGTCGTGTACGATTTTGACCATCAGTTCGTTGGGCTTGACCGAAGTCAGCACTTCCATGCCCATGGCCTTCTGCTTCACCTCGTCGGTAAAGGTTTTGGCGGTCTTGTAGTTGACGTCGGCGTCGAGCAAGGCCCGGCGCACGTCCTTCAGGGTTTCGGCTACGTTGATTTCGGTGATTCGGCCTTGTCCCTTCAAGAGTTTGAAGGAGCGCTCGAGTCGTTCGGTAAGGGATTCAAACATATTCTTTGGGCGGATACGGGGTTAAAAATACGACGAACCGTCGAAACAATGGGTACAAATTTTCTCTTTCGGCAGGCCGATGGCTTTCACCAGGGCTTCGACCGTATTGAACTTCAGGGTCGTCAGACCGAAATGCTTGCGGATGTCATCGACCATGCGTTTGTGCTTTTCGGAATTGGGATCGACGTAGTCCTGCAGGTTTTTGTCGTGCTGGCCTTCGTATTTTTCGATCAGCGAACGGGTGATGAGTTCCAAATCGTTCTGCGTGGCCGAGAAATTGAGGTAGCGGCACGAATAAATCAGCGGCGGGCAGGCGATGCGCATGTGCACCTCCTTGGCTCCATATTTATAGACCATATCGACATTGCCGCGCAATTGGGTGCCGCGAACGATGGAGTCGTCGAGGAAGACCACGCGCTTGCCCTCGAGCATCTGTTTGTTGGGCAGCAGCTTCATCTTGGCCACGAGGTTGCGCACCACCTGTTGCGACGGCGTAAAGCTGCGGGGCCAGGTCGGCGTGTATTTCAGGATGCCGCGTTTGTACGGGATGCCGCGACCGATGGCGTAACCGATGGCATGGCCCACACCCGAGTCGGGAACGCCGCACACAAAGTCGGCTTCGGTATCGGTGTCGGCTTTGCCCAAAGCTTCGCCCAAGGCGTTGCGCACGATATCGACGTTGATGCCTTCGTAATCGCAGCAAGGGAATCCGAAATATACCCAGAAGAACGAGCAGACCTGCATTTTGTCGCCCGGTTTGCGGATTTGCTTCCAGCCGTCGGCATTGAGCAGCACGATTTCGCCGGGACCGACATAGTAGTCGATTTCGTAATCGAGGTTCGGAAAGGCGTTCGACTCGCTCGACACGGCATAGGCGCCGTCCTTTTTGCCGATGATGACCGGCGTGCGGCCCAGTTTGTCGCGCACGGCGTAGATGCCGTTTTCGGTGAGCAGCAGCAGCGAGCACGAACCTTTGATTTTGTCAAACATGATCTGCACCCCTTCTTCGATGGTCTTGCCCTCACAAATCAAGGTGGCGATCAGTTCGGTCTGGTTGGTTTTGCCCGAACTCAGCTCAGTGAAGTGATGGTTTTTGGCCAACATTTCCTGTTCGAGCTCGGCCATGTTGTCGAGACGGGCGACCGTCACGATGGCAAAGCGCCCCAGGTGCGAGTTGACGATGATGGGCTGTGCGTCGGTGTCACTGATGATACCGATGCCGGAGGTGGCTCCCTCAAACTTGCCCAATCCGGCCTCAAATTTTGATCTGAAATACGCGCCCTCGATGTTGTGAATCGAACGGGTCATGCCCTTTTCCTTACTGAAAGTCGCCATACCGGCGCGTTTGGTACCCAAATGAGAGTTGTAGTCGGTACCGTAAAACAAATCGGCTACGCACGATTTATTGGCGATCGTGCCAAAAAAACCACCCATGGTGCAGTGTTTTAAAATTTACGGCGCAAAGTTAGTATATTTTTCCTTATATTTGTCATCATTTTCAGCCAATTTGATTAACAAAAAATGAACACAACCGGCAAAAACCATTCCTTCGGCCCCCTTTTCTTCACCAACCTCTGGGGGGTGCTCAACGACAACTTTCTGAAATCGCTGGCCTGCTTTGTGGCCGTCAAGTGGGTCTCGCCCGAATATGAAACTCTGCTCATCAGCCTGGCGGCGGGGGCGCTGGTGCTCCCCTACCTGCTGTTGTCGCCGCTGGCCGACCGGCTGACACACCGCTTCCGCAAGGTCCGCGTGGTGCGCCTGGCCAAATGGGCCGAGTTGCCCATCATTGCGCTGGCTGTGGCCGGTTTCTGCTTCCATTCGGTGGCGACCGTCATCGCCGCCATTGTGCTGATGGGCGTGCAAAGTGCGCTCTACTCGCCGTCGAAGTTCGGACTGGTCCGCGATATCGGCGGCCTCGACCGCGTGTCGGTCGGCATGGGCGGCATGGAGGCCATCGGGTTTGCCGGCATGCTGCTGGGTACGGTGCTGGCCGCGTTTGCCGCCGACCACTTTCGGCCGGTGCACACCTACCTGATAATGGGCGCCAGCTGCCTGCTGGGGCTTGGCGGGGCCTACTGGCTCCATGCCGAAGAAACGCCCGAAACCGAGCAATGGCCGGTCAATCCGCTGAAATTCTTCGTTTCGTCGCTGCGCAAGGCCGACCAGTACGAAGGACTGCCCCCGGTGCTGTTCGTGTTGTCGTGGTTTTGGTGGATGGCGGCGCTCATGCAGATGAGCCTGCTGGTCTATTGCCAGCACCGGCTGGGCCTCGACTCCTTCCATACGGGGCTGGTGATGGCCCTGGCCGCTGTCGGCATTACGGCCGGATGCTGGATTGCCGGTAAAATCGACCAAAAATGGCGGCTGCTGCGATTCGGCAGCCTGCTAGGCATGGTGCTCGCCGTCGAATTTGTCCTGCTGTTCGCCCTTCCCTGGACGCCGATGTCGTTTTCCATCGCCCTGCTAATCACCACGCTGACAGCCGGTTGCTTCAAAATTCCGCTCGACGCCGAAATCCAGCGTTCGGCCAAAGGCCCGACCCTCAACCTCATGTTGGCGTTTTTCAACCAACTGTCGTTTCTGTTCATCCTGCTGGCGTCGGCAACGCTCACCCTGCTCTGCCTGCTGCTCGACATCCGCTTCGTGTTCCTGCTGATTGCCCTGGTACTGACCGCTGTGAGCCTCTACCTGCTCATCAGCCACCGGGTCGTGCTGACCGCCACCATCGACCGGCTGCTGCTCCACCGCTACGACATCCGCGTAAGCGGCCGCAAGCTGCTGCAAGACGACACCACCAAGCTGATTCTGCCCAACCATTCGGCCGTCATCGACCCCATCATCGTGTTCAGCCACTTCTACGACTGCCACATGCGCCCGCTGGTCGATGAAGCCTACTTCGAGGCGGGGGCCTTCCGGCGGATTCTGCAGATTTTCGACGCCATCCGGGTGCCCGATTTGCGCAAGAGCCGCCAAGGGGTCGGACAAGTGCGGCAGCTGGAGTCGCTGGTGCTCGAATCGCTGGCCCAGGGGCACAACGTCATCTTCTACCCGTCGGGCCACATCACCCTCGACGGC
>JAGCZK010000099.1 GCA_017960065.1 Paludibacteraceae bacterium | reverse complement strand
TTTGTGTATTTTCACCAGTCGCTGGTGTTCGAAAATGCGGCTTGGTCGTGGACCGACGCCCAACAGCGGACCTTGTGGTTCTACGCCCATGTCTATCCCTGGGCGGTGCGCTGCTTTTTGCATGCCGACACCCGGGTGTTTGTGCAGCTGGAGGGCATCAAAAACAGTTTTGCGCAAAAGTTTGGCCATGACCCCGACAAAATTATCACGGTGTTTCCTACCGTCGGGCCGCCCATGAGCCCGTCGGACGATGACACGCCCCTCGACGCGTCGGTGCTCCGGCTGTTTTACCCGGCGCTGCCCTTCGCCTACAAGAACCACCAGGTGCTCTGCGAAGCGCTGCCGCAACTGGGCCGGCCCTGCCGCTTGTACCTGACAACGCCCCCCGTGCCCGGAGAGGGCCGGCCGGAGCTGGTCCGTCTGGGCCAGCTCGACAAGGCGCAGATGGCCCGTTTGTATCACCAGTGCGACGCGCTGGTGTTCCCCAGCAAGGTGGAGACCTTCGGGTTGCCCCTGCTCGAGGCCGCCCTATGCGGCCTGCCCGTCATTGCGGCCGACAAGCCTTATGCGCGCGACGTGCTGGCCGGTTACGAGGGCGCCCGTTTTGTCGATGCCGACGATCCGGCCGCATGGGCGGCGGCCATCGGCGCCTTGCGTTGCGGCGTGCGCTACCGTCCGATCGACGTGTCGGGCCGCCGTTCGTGGGATTATTTGTTTGAACAGTTATGGAAGAAGTGACCCTCATTGCCGGCGAATTGTTTACCGACCACCGCGGAACGGTGGCCTCGTTGAACCGTTTTTTGTTTGACGAGGTGCGCCGCTGTTATTTTCTGCGCCATCCCGACTGTACGGTCAAACGCGGCTGGAACGGCCACCGCTACGAGCGCAAGTGGTTTTACCCGTTGCGCGGCGAGTTCGAAATCGAGCTGGTGCGCATCGACGATTGGGAGCATCCGTCGGCCGACCTGCCGGTGCAGTGCCACCGGCTCTCCGATACGCGCAGCGAAATTTTGTGCGTGCCGGGCGGGTTCGCCTCGTGCATCCGGGCCACCCAACCCGACTCGATCCTGATGGTCGGCTCCGACAAAACGCTCGACGAATCGGTGTCCGACAGTTGGAAATTTCCGATTGGAATGTGGAACCGTTGATCCACCGAATACTGACACGCCCCACCGCTTGCGGCGCGGGGCGAATATGATAGAATATGATTATTAGAAGTAAAGCTCCTCTTCGACTGGGCCTGGCCGGTGGCGGCACCGATGTGTCGCCCTATTCCGACTTGTATGGCGGTGCAATTCTCAACGCCACCATCAACATGTATGCCTATACGACCATCATCCCGACCGATGAGGGCAAAATTGTCATCGAGCTGCCCGACATGAATGTCTGCCAGACCTTCGACAGCGCTTTGCAGCTGCCGGCCGAGGGCCCGGCGATGTTGCATCTGGGCGTGTATAACCGCATTGTGCGCGATTTCGTCCAGCGCCCCCTGTCCTTCCGCATTTCGAGCCACGTCGATGCCCCGGCCGGCTCGGGCCTGGGCACCTCTTCGACCCTGGTGGTCTCCATTCTGGGCGCTTTTGTCGAATGGCTCAAACTGCCGCTGGGCGAATACGACATTGCGCAGCTGGCCTATTCGGTCGAACGCGAGGATCTGGCCATGGCCGGTGGCAAACAAGACCAGTATGCCGCCACCTTCGGCGGAGTGAACTATATGGAGTTTTATGCCGACAACAAGGTGATTGTCAATCCTTTGCGTATCCGCAAGTCGGTCCTCTCCGAATTGTCGCACAACCTGGTGCTCTATTATACGCAAACCTCGCGCAAGTCGGCCGAAATCATTGAGGCGCAGACCGAAAACGTCAAAAACCGGAACACCAAGTCGGTCGAGGCCATGCACAAGCTCAAGCAGCAGGCCGTCTGGATGAAGGAGGCCGTGCTCAAGGGCAACCTCGACGAAATGGGCCGCATCCTTGACTTTGGCTGGCAGTACAAGAAACAAATGGCGGATTCGGTTACCAACACACAGATCGACCGGGTGTACGAGGCGGCCGTCCGGGCCGGCGCCACCGGGGGCAAAATCTCGGGTGCGGGCGGCGGAGGCTTCATGTTTTTCTATTGCCCGGAGTTGAACCGCTATGCGGTCGAAAAGGCGTTGCTCGAAATCGGAGGCAATGTCAAACGATATGAATTTACCAAAGAAGGATTACGCACATGGACAATTCAATAACCAGAGGAATCGCCGCTTCGATTGCGGTGAAACAGGCTATTCTTGCCGATGAGGCCCTGCTCGGCCGGATGCAGCAGGTGGCCGATTGTATGGTTGATGCCCTCAAAAACGGAGGAAAGGTGCTGTTTTGCGGCAACGGAGGCAGTGCCGCCGACGCACAGCACCTGGCAGCCGAGTTGTCGGGCCGTTTTTATTACGACCGTCCGCCCCTGTATGCCGAGGCGCTGCACTGCAACACCTCCTTTCTGACGGCGGTGGGCAACGATTACGGCTACGACCGGATTTACGCCCGGGTGATACAAGGCTCGGGGCGTAAGGGCGATGTGCTCGTGGGCATTTCCACGTCGGGCAATTCGGCCAACATCGTCCAAGCTTTTGAGGCGGCCCGGGCGGCCGGCATGAAAGTGGTGGCCATGACGGGTGCCAGTGGAGGCAAAATGAAACAGGAGGCCGACATTCTGCTGAACGTCCCCTCAATCGATACGCCCCGTATTCAGGAAGCCCACATTCTGATGGGCCATCTCATCTGCGAGTGTGTCGAGTCGGTCTTGTTTCCGCGTTAGCGGACGGGGGCCAGTAAAACGGCGGTGGAGTCGCGATACAGCGTGTCGCATTGGCTCAGCAACGTGTTGAGCGAATCACAAACCTTGAATTCCCATTCAAGGTTTGTCCGTTTCAGGATGTAGTCGCTGTGGCGGATGCGCTGCGACACGAGCGAGTCGGTCAGAACCAGCGGCCCGAAACTGTACGACAGCTTGCCGTTGATGCGGGGCGGTTGCAGACGGGTCAGGTAATACTGGCCGAAGTCTTCGGCGTTGAAGACATACAGGCGGCTGTCGGGTTGCGTGTGGCTCAGGATATTTTCGGTAATCCGCCCGGCAAACGCCTTGTCGCCGTTGCGGTACCACGAACAGGTTTGGTAGTGAACTGCCTGGCAGTTGACGGTTTTGCACAGCAGCAGGCAGTAAATGGCCGACAACCAAAACGACCGGTGGCAGAAAAAGGCACCCATGCAACCGATGGCCACCGATCCCATTCCCATCAGGTACAGGTAATAGTGGTCGCCGTTGTTGAAGTAGAACTGGCCTAAGAAACCGACCAGACCGCCCAGACACCAGAGCAGGGCGTAGGCCTGGTGGCGTTGTTTGTAAAGCGGTATCCACAGCAGCAGTACCAGCGCAGGCAGAAAATCGTGCAACAGCAGCCGCAAGGCTTCGGGAATGTGGCGCAGCAGCGGCCGGTCGCTATACAGGGCCTCGGCGGTTTGCGAGGTGCCGTAGCCGGAACGGAAAATCATCAGCATGTCGGGGTTGAGGCTCAGCAAAGCGGCCCAAAGTATGGCCGCCCCGGCCAGGTAAAGGGCCAACCGTTTCCAAAAACGTTCGCGCGTGTAGAGCAGCAGTCCGACATTGAGCAGGATAAAGCCGCCGCCGTATTGTTTCACTCCCATGGCCGCCGCAGCCAGCAGGCCGGCGAAGAAGGCGGCGCACAATCCGCGCGGATGAGACAGAATCAGCCAGGCCGACACCAGGCCGAGCAGCAGGCTGGGAACTTCGAGCAGCACCGAATCGCCCCCGAAATTGTACGAAGAGCAGACAAAGAGCCAGCCGGCGATGACGGCAAAAATCCGGCTTTGTCCGAACTTGTAGGTCACCAGGCCGGCAAAGAGCCCTGTGAGCAGGTTGACGGCCGCCTGCAGGAGCAGCCATCCGCTATAATCCATTCCGGGAAAAAGTCGGAAGATGACGCTCGCGGTGTAGAGCCACAGGGGCGGGTAGGCGCAATGGATGTCGGAGTAGAGCCGGTGCCCGTCGACCATCTGCCGGGCAATGGCCAGGTAGTAGCCCGAGTCGCAATAGACGGGAGCGGTGCGGAGGGTGTAGGCGAGTTGGTATCCGAAGACGATGGCGCCTGTCAGAAGCAGCGCCCAAAACAAGAGTTGCGAAATGATGCCGGATTTGTCCTGTATCCCGATACGCATGATTGAAAAATTTTGTGCAAATGTACGCAATAATCCCGTAAATTATTTGCAATGTTTCAAAAAAGCGCTAACTTTGCAGCCGTTATGAATATGAAAAACGCTTTCGGCTTTTACTTTTATTACTTTTTCTACTTGGGCTTCAAGCAGAACGGG
>JAGCZK010000098.1 GCA_017960065.1 Paludibacteraceae bacterium | reverse complement strand
GCATGGAAACTCGACGGTACGGACGTTACCGCCACAAGCAGCTACACGGTAGCCGGTGCGGAAAACGCCCAGACCTACAACGTGAGCGTCATCGCCAAGGCCGCCAACGGCTGTGAATCAGCGGCCGGCACAGGCAGCCAGACCTACAAGCTGACGCCGGGCAACGTAACGATTACGAAGGATATCGACGTGGACGAGTTGGATTGTACGAACACGGCTGTCGAACTGACCGCCAGTGCAACGAACGCACTGGGCTACAGTTGGGACAACGGCACGGCCGGAGCGACGACGACGGCCACCGACGGCACGACCTACACGGTGACCATCACGGGTGTGGGCGACTGCCAGACGACGTCGAGTGTAACGTTCACCAAGAACGTGGATGTGCCCGCAACGCCGGTCATCTCGGATAACGACGGATGCGACAACGCCGTGACCTTCACGGTCGATAACTACGATGCCGCGCTGACGTACGCATGGAAACTCGACGGTACGGACGTTACCGCCACAAGCAGCTACACGGTAGCCGGTGCGGAGAACGCCCAGACCTACAACGTGAGCGTCATCGCCAAGGCCGCCAACGGCTGTGAATCAGCGGCCGGCACAGGCAGCCAGACCTACAAGCTGACGCCGGTCATCGGCAGCGTCACCGCCCCGCAAGTGTGCGACGGTAGCGACATGACCTTTACCGTCACCGCCACCAACGCCGCAACCTATCGTTGGACGGGCGACGCCGACAACGCCTCGACCGCCGCTACGGCCGTTGTGGTAAGCGTTGTCGGTGGCGAGACCTACCGTGGTACGGTAGTCGCCATCTCCGACGCCAATTGCGAAACGGCTCCGTTCGACTACAGTCAGACGGCCTTTGACACACCGGTCATCACGAACGTGGCTTCCACGCCAGTCTGCCCGGGCCAAAGCATCACCTTTACCGCCAACTCGACCGATGCTGTGTCCTACAGTTGGACCGGCGATGCCGACAACGCCTCGACCACAGCCTCCGCTTCGACGGTTGCTGTCACCTCGGGTGCCACCTATCAAGGTACGGTAACGGCCATCTCGGCCGACGGCTGTCCGTCAGAACCGTTCGACTACAGCCAAACGGCCTATACGACGCCGGCAACTCCGGTAGTGACGAACCTCAGCGGTTGCGACAATCCGGTGCGCTTCACCATCGAAAACTACGATGCGGCGGCCAGCTACACCTGGACCATTGACGGTGCTTCGGTGGCAGTTGCCGGAGATGTTTACCAAGTGGTGTCGCCGACCGAAGGCACCGTATATCAAGTCGAAGTGGTGGCCCATGCCAACGGCTGTCCTTCGGAGGCCGGAGGCCAGCAGCAACAGTTTATGTCGCGTCCGAAACAACCGATGTTGACGACCAACGACGGTTGCGACAACGAGGTGATCTTTACCGTTTCGAACTATTCGGCCGGTTACACCTACCGCTGGAACCTCGACGGTAGCGACCTGACGGTAACGGGCGACCATTACCAGGTAAGCGGAGCCACCGACGGACAGACCTATGCCATCAGCGTGGTGGCCGTTAGCTACGGAATGTGTGAGTCGCAAACCGGTCAGGCAACGCAAACCTACAAGCTGAATCCGGTCGTAACGACCAAGCCGGTCGATGCGGTTTGCTCGCCGGCCATTGTCCAACTCGACAATGCCATTGACTGGACGGCAACCAGCGCCGACCGTATCCAATACTACGACAATGCCGACATGACCAGCATTAATACCGGTGGTATGATTGCCGAAGTCGGTACGCACCGGGTATATGCCGTCGGTATCAGCAACTCCAACTGCTTGAGCCAGCCGATGCCGATTGATGTGACCATCAACGAAATGTCGTTGCTCTACCAGAAAGAGTTCGAACTCTGCCTTGGCGAAGATCTCGACATTGAAGTCGAGGGATTGGGCGTTCAGGCCGCAGGTTACGGCTACGAGTTGACCGACGAAGAAGGCCATGCCGTAAGCGGCAAGCCCTATGCGGGCGGCTATGTATGGCCGATGACGCCCGAAGGCTCGGCACACTATACGCTGACTGTTCGCAACGGAGCCTGCTCCGAAACCTCCGATTTGTCGGTAGTCGTACACGCGCTCCCGAGCTTCGAGGTCGGCCAAAGCCAGCCCGAAGAGGCGACCATTGTACCGCTGACCACGAGTGGCCAACCTTACACCTTCTATCTCGACGGTGCGGAGAACCCGCTCGAGACCCTGGTGTTCGAGGTGGCTCCCGGCGACCACTATGTGACTGTTTACGACATCCACAACTGCGAGGCGACAGTCGAATTTGTCATCGACGATTCGAAGACCCCGATCATCATCCCGAACTTCTTTACGCCCGACGGCGACGGCGTGAACGACGTTTGGAAGATCGGCAACATCGAGAAGTACCCGAATGCGGTGATCCGAATCTACGACCGCTTCTCCAAGCTGTTGGTGGAATACGACGGAACCTTCGAAGGTTGGGACGGTATGTATAACGGACACCAATGCGTATCGACCGACTACTGGTACTACATCGACATTCCGGCACTGGGCCGTCCGATTTCGGGCCACTTGACCTTGTATCGCGGACAGTATCGCCAATAACGGCGCTATAAGTGATAAAGAAAGGCGGAAGACAGCAAATGTTTTCCGCCTTCTTTGTTTCTTGAGCGAAAAAGACTACCTTTGCGGCACCATCATCCGATTATTCTTATGAAGCACTTGTACTTGGCCTTTGTGGCGTTGTTATTCCCCTTCGGGGGATTTTCTCAAGAATCCTGGTTTGTGGCGGAAGCGGGCTGCCTGCAACTTCGGGCGCCGGCCGAAGCGGCGACATCGGTCGTTTCGTGGCCGTCAGAAATCGTCGAAGACGCTTTTTGGTCGTTGCGTTTCCAATTGAACTTCGTTCCCAGTTCTTCCAATTATTTCCGATGGCATTTGTCGGCCGATTCCAGCGATTTGCAGGCCAAATCCGAGGGTTTTGCCCTGCAGGTGGGCAAACAGTTGGTGCTGGAGCAGAACCGGGCCGGAAAGCGCCAGAAACTGCTTGCGTCGCCCGACGTGATTCTGGTGGCGGGCGAGTATGGGCTGGAAGTGGCTTACGAGGCCGGCCGCTGGCAGTTTCGGTGCTACGATTCGGGCGACAGCCTGCTGTACGAAGGCGAGGCGGAGGCGCAGGCGTGTGCCGAATCGCACTATTCGGGCTTCGAGTGCGTTTATACCAAAACCCGTAGCGAGGGATTCCGCTTTTGCGAAATCGAAAGCCTGGGCAGCCCTTATCTGCCTCCTTGGCAACCCGACAGCGCCGATGTGCTCCTCAACGAGCTGCTGCCGTATCCGCTTGCAGGCGGGTGCGACTATGTGGAACTGTACAATGCCGGCGATTCGGTCGTCCGGCTGTCGGATCTGAAAATCAGCAACGGCAAAACTGTCTGCGAACTGCCTCCGCACGAGTTCCCGCCGCAGACTTACGTCTTGCTTTCGACCTGCCCCGAGCAGATTGCCGCAAACTATCCCTATGCCGATCCGCAAGCGTTCGTCGGTGTGCCGAAGCTGCCGGCCTTTGCTTCGGACAGCGGCTCGGTCTGGCTCTTGCGTTCCGACGGCTTGCCGCTGGACGTGTTGCACTATTCGCCGGCCATGCACAACAGCCGTTTGGACACCCGTCGGGGAGTAGCCTTGGAGCGGATTCCCGGCACGTCGCAATGGACGTCGGCGAGCGCTGCCTTTCACTATGGAAGCCCGGGGCTGGCCAATCCCATCGCCACCTATAACGAAGACGAGGCGCCTTGGGGCGTCAGCCTTCTTTCGCGTCATGTCAGCCCCGATGGCGACGGACAGGACGACCGCTTGGGCGTGGTCCTGCATTTCGACCAGCCGGTGCAGGTGCGTCTGACTGTCTGTTCCCTTTACGGGAACACCTTGGCGGTGTTGCTCGACGGGGCCTTTTGCGGGCGACAGTGCTACTGGTGGGAGGTGACCGACACCAACGGCAGGGCGATTGCTCCGGGTATCTGCCTGCTGGTCTGTGAAATCTTGGGCGACGGCGGCCTGCGACAGTTCAAGAAAATTCCTTTTGTAGTGGCGGATTAGTGAAAAAAGTTTGTAATTTTGCGTCGGAAATATCAATCAATCTACATAAAAATGAAAAAGAAAGCGCTTTTGATGATTTTGGACGGATGGGGCATCGGCAAGAAAGACAAGGCCGACGTCATCTCGTGTACTCCTACCCCTTATTGGGACTATTTGATCCAGAACTATCCCAACAGCCAGTTGCAGGCTTCGGGCGAAAACGTCGGTTTGCCCGACGGCCAGATGGGCAACTCCGAAGTGGGACACCTCAATATCGGTGCCGGACGCGTTGTCTATCAAGACCTGGTGAAAATCAACAAGGCATGCGCCGACAACTCGATTCTGCAAAACAAGGAAGTGGTTCGCGCTTTTTCGTATGCCAAGGAAAACGGCAAGTCGGTGCACATCATGGGCCTGACTTCGAACGGTGGCGTGCACTCTTCGTTCGATCACTTGTTCAAACTCACCGAAATCGCTCAAAAATACGGCATCAGCAATACCTTTGTGCACTGCTTTATGGACGGTCGTGACACCGACCCCAAGAGCGGCAAGGGCTTTATTGCCGAATTGTCGGCTCACCTGAAGAAGACCACCGGTTCGATTGCCTCGATTATCGGCCGTTACTATGCCATGGACCGCGACAAACGTTGGGAGCGTGTCAAAGTGGCCTACGACCTGCTCGTGAATGGCGAAGGCCGCAAAGCTGACGATATGGTGGCCGCCATGCAACAGTCGTACGACGAAGGCGTGACCGACGAATTTGTGAAACCCATTGTCAACAGTACGGTCGATGGCCGTATCCAAGAGGGGGATGTGGTGATTTTCTTCAACTACCGCAACGACCGCGCCAAGGAAATCACCGTGGTGCTGACCCAGCAGGACATGCCCGAGCAAGGCATGAAGACCATTCCGGGCCTGCAGTATTTCTGCATGACGCCTTACGACGCTTCGTTCAAGGGCGTTCACATCCTGTTCGACAAGGAAAACGTGCAGAACACCTTGGGCGAATACCTGTCGTCCAAAGGCATGAAGCAGCTGCACATCGCCGAGACCGAGAAGTATGCCCATGTCACCTTCTTCTTTAACGGTGGCCGTGAAGCCCCCTACGAGAATGAAGAACGCATCCTGATCAACTCGCCCAAAGTGGCCACTTATGACCTCAAGCCCGAAATGAGCGCTTACGAAGTGAAGGAGGCGTTGGTTGCCGAAATCAAGAAAGAAAAGTTTGAGTTCATCGTGGTAAACTATGCCAATGGCGACATGGTCGGCCATACCGGTGTCTATTCGGCCATCGAAAAGGCCGTGGTGGCCGTTGACGCTTGCGTGAAGGAAACCGTAGAGGCTGCCAAGGCCGCCGGTTACGAGGTGATTATCATCGCCGACCACGGCAATGCCGATAACGCTTTGAACCCGGACGGTACGCCCAACACGGCGCACTCGCTCAACCCGGTTCCCTTTGTTTATGTGACCGAAAACAAGGCTGCCAAGGTGAAAAACGGCATTTTGGCCGATGTGGCGCCTTCGATTCTGCACATCATGGGCATTGCCTGCCCGGCAGACATGACCGGCAACGATTTGATTGCAGACTAATCCGCATGCTGCGGACTCCAATAAAAAAGCCGAAGAAGGATCTTCGGCTTTTTTTGTATCATTTTCCTTTGAGAATGCGTTTGATTTCCGACAGTTTGTTGAGCGCCTCAAGGGGCGTCAGGCGGTCGATGTCGGCGGTTAGGATTTCGTCGCGGATTTGGGACAGTACCGGGTCGTCGAGTTGGAAGAGACTCATTTGCAGGCCTTCGCGGTGGGCGGCGATTTCTTTTACCTGCTTGGGCGCCACTTTTTGCTTTTTGCCGTCTTTGTGCGAACTCTCCAAGTCGGCCAGCACTTCGTTGGCGCGTTTGACGATGGAGCGGGGCATGCCGGCGAGTTTGGCCACTTCGATGCCGAAGCTGTGCTCACTGCCGCCGCGAACCAGCTTGCGCAGGAAGATCACTTTGCCGTCTTCCTCTTTTACCGACACATTATAATTCTTAATGCGTGCGAAACTGCTCTCCATTTCGTTGAGCTCGTGATAGTGCGTTGCGAAGAGGGTGCGCGCCGATGCCGAAGGCTGCTCGTGCAGGTATTCTACGATGGACCAGGCAATCGAGATGCCGTCGTAGGTGCTGGTGCCGCGCCCCAACTCGTCGAAGAGCACCAGACTGCGCGGGGTCACGTTGTTGAGGATGGTGGCGGCTTCGGTCATCTCGACCATGAAGGTCGATTCGCCCATCGAGATGTTGTCGCTGGCGCCTACGCGGGTGAAAATCTTGTCCACCAGTCCGATGTGTGCTGCGGCAGCGGGGACGTCGCTGCCGATTTGGGCCATCAGCGTAATGAGGGCGGTTTGGCGCAGCAGGGCCGATTTACCGGCCATGTTCGGACCCGTGATGATGATGATCTGCTGTTTTTCGGTGTCGAGCTGCAGGTCGTTGGCGATGTATTCCTCGCCGACTGGCATCAGGCTTTCGATGACGGGATGGCGGCCTTGGCGGATGTCGAGAATCGTGTCGTCGGAAACGACCGGCCGCACGTAGTTAGAGGCCTTGGCCCGCTCGGCAAAGGACAGGAGCACGTCGATGGCGGCAATGCGCGAGGCGTTTTTCTGCAGCACCTGCACTTGCCGGGCCGCCGCTTCGACCAGTTCGGCGAACAGACGGGTTTCGATGATTTGGATGCGTTCGTTGGCCGAAAGCACCTCTTCTTCGTATTTCTTGAGTTCGGCGGTGATGTAGCGCTCGGCGTTGACCAGCGTCTGCTTGCGGATCCATTCGGGCGGCACCTTGTCTTTGTGGGTGTTGCGCACCTCAATATAATAGCCGAAAACGTTGTTGTAGCTGATTTTGAGGCTGGGGATGCCGGTGCGTTCGCTTTCGCGGAGCTGCAACTGCTCGATGTAGTCGCGGCCGCCCGCCGACAGGCTGCGGTATTTGTCCAGTTCCTCGTCCACTCCGTCGCGGATGACTGATCCGCGGTTAACGGCCAGGGGCGGTTCGTTGACGAGCCGCTCCTCGAGCATCCCGGAAAGCGGCTCCAGCGCATCGAGGTCTTCGGCAAAGCGTGCCACTTCGGGGCTGCACCCGCGGTACGCCTGCGCAACGCGGCCGATGGCGAAGAGGGCGTTCTTGAGCTGTACCAACTCGCGCGGATTGACACGCCCTACGGCCACTTTCGAGCAGATGCGTTCCAAATCGCCTATCTGCGGCAATTGTTCGAGCAGGGTTTCGCGCAAAGCCGGTTCGCGGAAAAAGGCCTCGACCTGATTCTGTCGGGCTTCGATGGCAGCCTTGTCCTTGAGCGGGAAAGCTACCCAGCGTTTGAGCAGACGGGCACCCATGGGGGTGAGGGTCATGTCCAGAATGTCCATGAGTGATTTTCCTTCTCCCGCCAGGGGCGAATAAAGTTCCAGGTTGCGGATGGTGAATTTGTCCATCCATACAAAACGGTCTTCCACCAGGCGCGAAAGCGAGGTGATGTGCCCGGTATGCAGGTGTTGGGTCTGGTCGAGGTAAAAGAGGATGGCGCCGGCCGCCACGATGCCGGCCTTCATGTCGCTGACGCCGAAGCCTTTGAGCGAGAGGGTGTCGAACTGTTTGTGCAGACGCCCTTCGGCCGCATCTTGGGTGAAAACCCAGTCATCCAGTTTGAAAACGGAGCATTTTTCGTATGACGATGCGCGGAGCGGCAGCTCCTTGCCGCGTTCGACCAACAGTTCCTTGGGGGCGATGCTGCCGATAAGTTTCTCCACATATTCGGAGGTGCCCTCCGCTACGAGAAACTCGCCGGTCGAGATGTCGAGAAACGCGATTCCGCAAAGGCTTTTGACCGCATGCACAGCGGCGACAAAGTTGTTGGACTTGGTGTCGAGCACGTTGTCGTTGTAAACGACGCCCGGGGTCACCAGTTCGGTGATGCCGCGTTTGACCAGCGTTTTGGTAGTCTTCGGGTCTTCGAGTTGGTCGCAGACGGCCACCCGGTAGCCGGCGCGAACCAGGCGGGGCAGGTAGTTGTCGAGGGCGTGGTGCGGAAATCCGGCCAGCTCGATGCTGTCGGCAGTCACACTCGAACGCTTGGTGAGCGCAATGCCCAACACTTCGGCGGCAATCACTGCGTCGGGGCCGTAGGTTTCGTAGAAGTCGCCCACCCGAAAGAGCAGAATGGCGTCGGGGTTAAGCTTCTTCGTGTCGAAGTATTGCTTCATCAAAGGTGTCTCTGCCGATTTTCCCATGGTGCAAGAATTTAGCGAACAAATTTAGCAATAATCCGTGTAGTTGCGTACAGTCTTGTTCCTTTTGTTCAAAAAAATATCGGAAAAATTGTTAAAATCTTCCCTGCTTGCCGGGCGAAAAACAGATTTTTTAAATAATTCTTTGCCGAAAGTTTGTGAGATACAAAGAATATTTTTACTTTTGTCAGTTGTATATGCTTACGCAGACAATTGTCGGAGTGAGCAAGTACGGCAGAAATTGTTTGACTTGTAAATAACCTTACTAAATAAACGATACTATGAGATTGAAAAAATATCTGGTTTTAGCGGCTCTTGCCTTGTGCGGTTCTGCTTCACTTTTCGCCCAGGAAGAACTCGTTTACGACCAATACCATTTCAATTATTATCTGGTAAACCCGGCCTTGGCAGGTGCGGAGGCTTGTACCCACTTTATGTTGACCAACAAATTCCAGTGGGTCGGTATGGATGATTTTCCGATGACGCAGGTGCTTACGGCCAAAGGACGTATCAGCAACGTCGGCTTGGGCGGCTACCTTTACAATGACCGCAACGGTTATTCCAACCGTATTGGCGGACAATTCACCTTCGCTTACCACATTCCCCTTTCCAAGGGCCGTCAGTACACCAAGCGCAAAACCTACGACCGTCAGTTGTCGTTCGGTGTTTCGTTTAAGTTTAACTACTTCTATATCAACAGCAAGCTGTTTGACGAGGATGCCAACGCTTTGGCCGACCCCGCTTTCGCCGAGGACTACCGCAACGGTTGGGCGCCCAACGCCAACTTTGGTGTGTATTACAAATCCTACGGCGCATTCGTCGGCTTGTCGATGACCAACCTGATTCCGATGCGTGCCACCCTGTATGGCTCGGCCGAGGATCCCGCTCCCTTCACCACCTTCCTTTTCGGTGGTTACACCTTCGACTTGCAAAACAACAACACCTATCTGGAACCGATGCTGATGTTGAAGATGGATGCCTATCTCGACATTGCCATGGACTTGAACGTGAAGTTCGGTCAGGACGTTTCGAAGAAGTGGGGCTACTGGGTACAGGCTTCGTACCGTCATAGCTGGGATGCCGGCAATATCCAAGCCAAAACCTTTATGCCGATGTTTGGCTTCCGCATCCAGAAATTCCAGATTGCGTATGCCTTTACGCTCGATTTGAACTCGTTGATTACGCAGAGTGCCGGTACCCACGAGCTGATGTTGGGTTACACCTTCTGCTATCAGAAACACTTCTGCCGCTAATCCGGCTGTTGCAATATGTCCTGTACGACCCCGATGGTTCATCCACGGGGTCGTTCTTTTATCAACTACTGCTTATGGAAACGAATAAAATGGTGCAGTTGCACAGCTATATCAATCTGGCTGAGGCGTATGCCGATGCCGAATATCTCCGCTCGGAGGACATCGAGTGTGTCGTGCTCGACGGTTTTTCGGGAACCCTGCTGCCGGTGTTGACCGGCGGCATCCGCCTCATGGTGCACGAGGCGGACTTGCCGCGGGCCAAAAAATTGCTCGAGTCGCAAGCGGACTGACGCCCCTCCTCCCTTATTCGCCCTCTTCTTCGGGCAGGTCCTCGCCGTAGTCGAGGATGTACCAACGGCCTTTCTTGAAGTGGCTCGAAGGCACCTGGCCGTTGATGACGTAGTTGAAACCGCCCCCGTGGCGCGAGATGCCGAAGTTGCAGGCGTGGTGGATGTGCACACCGGTGCGCTGGGGCACCTCAATCGAGTTCTCGGCCACGATTTCGGCTCCGCCCGTTTTGGTGAACACATCGTAGATGCCCATCATCGAAGCGTAGTGCTCCTTGACGTGGTCGCCCACCTTGTACGAGGCATAGCCCTTGACCGTGCCGCCATGGCTCATGTAGTCTTCCTGGCGTTGCATGTCGTAGGGCGTTTCGCTCTGGTAAAAGAAGCAGCGGCCCCATTCGCCGT
>JAGCZK010000097.1 GCA_017960065.1 Paludibacteraceae bacterium | reverse complement strand
GAAGCGGGGCATGGTGTCGGCCCAACCCAGGTATTGGTAAAGCAGGACGTGCAAGGGTGCCGAAGGCAACCATTCTTCGCCCCGGATGACGTGCGAAATTTCCATCAGGTGGTCATCGACGATGTTGGCCAGGTGATAGGTCGGCAGTTGGTCGGCCGATTTGTACAAAACCTTGTCATCGAGGATGTTGGAGTTGATGACCACTTCGCCGCGGATGAGGTCGTTGACGGTGATGTCCTGCCCCGGTTCGATGCGGACACGCACCACATAGTTGTCGCCCCGGTCGATGCGGGCCTTGACTTCTTCGGCCGGCAGGGTGAGCGAGTTGACCATTTCGCCGCGGGTGCGGGCGTCGTATTGGAAGTTGGCCACAGTTTGGCGCTTGGCCTCCAGTTCGGCGGGAGTGTCGAAGGCGATGTAGGCTTTGCCGTCGGCAAGCAGTTGGTCCACATATTTCTTGTAAATGGGCTTGCGTTCGCTCTGGCGGCAGGTGGCGGCACCGTTTTGGATACCTTCGTCGAACTCGATGCCCAACCAGGTGAGCGCCTCGATGATGTAGGCCTCGGCTCCCGGAACGAAGCGGCCCGAGTCGGTGTCTTCGATGCGGAGGATCATTTTTCCGCCGTTTTTACGGGCGAACAGGTAGTTGTACAAGGCGGTGCGAACTCCGCCGATGTGCAGGGGCCCCGTAGGACTGGGGGCAAAGCGTACGCGAACAGGTCTTTCTGACATGGTTATCTGATTTCTTTGGCGCAAAGGTACTAAAAAAATCGGATATCTTTTGCTGAAAGTCAGGAATATGCGCCGATTCGTCCAAAAGCCTCAGTCGAACTTGCCGCCGAGGCTGTCCAGTGGCAGGCTGAATGCGATTTTGAGCCCGTCGGGCGTGTGTTGGCAATCGTCGCAACGGTAGAGCTGGTCGATGAACGAGCGCACCTCTTGCTCGGAGAGCAACTGCCCTCCACGGATGGCGGCGCGCCGGGCCAGGCTCAGCGCAATGGTTTCGCGCAGGTTTTCCTGAACCCGTACGGGGATTTCGGCTGCGGCGGCCAAGGTGGTTTTGAGGCAGTCCACAGCTTCCGACACCGACAGCGCCGCCGGGATGCCGCTGATGTCCCAAATCCCTTCGCTGACGGGATTGAGCATGAATCCGACCGCTTCCAGTTCCGGCTTTAGCTCTTCGAGCAGCAGGTTTTCGCTTTTGTCGAGCACCAGCTCTTCCGGAAACAGGCACTGCTGCGACTGAGGAGTGGCGTCGGCCATGCTTTTGTAAAAGCGGTCGTACAGGATGCGCAGGTGTGCCCGGTGCTGGTGTACGAACAACAGGTGGTCGTCGCCCACTTCGACCAGGTACTGCCGGCCAAACTGGAAACACTTGAGCTGCCGGCCGAAGGTCTCTTCCATGCCGCCGGACAATGGCGCCGCTTGGGGCTCTTCCGCACCCGACGACTTGGCCTTGTACAACTCCTCCCAACTGTCCACGATCGTTTTCTTCGTGTAGGTGTGTCCGCTGCCGGTGCCGCCGGCGTCGCGGAACGGGTTGTATTGCGTATTGACACTGATGGTCGGCTCGAAGGGGGGCTGGTCTTTCGGGAAAACCGGAATTTCGGGAGCGTCTTCCTGATCAAAATCAATCGATGGGGCGACGTTGGCCTTGCACAGCGTTTCGCGTACGATGGCGGTCAGAATCGGGAAGATGGTCTGCTCGTCGGCGAATTTCACCTCGGTTTTGGTCGGATGGATGTTGACGTCGAGGTTCTCGGGTGGCACTTCAAAATAGACGAAATAGGCCGGTTTGCAGTCGCTCGGGATGAGTTTCTCATACGCCATGGCGATGGCCCGGTTAAAGTAGGGGTGCTGGATGTAGCGTCCGTTGACAAAGAAAAACTGGTGACCGCCCTTTTTCTGGGCACATTCGGGCAAACCGACAAAGCCCGAGATATTGACCATCTGGGTCTCTTCGCTCATGGACAGCAGGCGGTTGCCGATGCGTTCGCCCATCAGATCGACGATGCGCTGTTTGCGGCTGCCTTTTTGCAACATAAATACCGGACGGTCGTTGTGGGTGAGCGAAAAGGCGATTTTTTCGTACACCAGCGCAATCTGCATAAAGGTCTGCAGGATATTGCGCATCTCCGTCTCTTCCGATTTCAAAAACTTGCGGCGGGCGGGCACGTTGAAGAACAGGTCGCGAATGCGGAAGTTGCTGCCGACCGGGCAGCTGACGCTGCTGCACGACTCTTGCTTGCCGCCCGTCAGTTGCAGGCAGCAGCCCAACTCGTCGTCGGCCCGTCGGGTTTTGAGCTCGATATGCGCAATGGCGGCGATGGAGGCCAAGGCTTCGCCCCGAAACCCCATGGTATGCAGGTTGAACAAATCGTCGGCAGTGCGTATCTTGGAGGTGGCGTGGCGCTCAAAGGCCAGCACGGCATCGTCTTTCGACATGCCCTTGCCGTTATCCACCACCTGAATGAGGGTGCGCCCGGCATCCTTGACAACGATGTCGATCCGGTCGGCCCCGGCATCGATGGCGTTTTCGACCAGTTCCTTGATGACGGAAGCCGGGCGTTGGATTACCTCGCCGGCGGCAATTTGGTTGATGACCTGCTCGGGTAGCAGTTGGATGACGTTATCGGACATAATGAAGAATAATCTTAATAAGAATCAGCAGCGCACCGATAATGAACCCCCAGCGCATTTTGGCGGACTTGTCGGCTTTGGCCTGGTCGAGGCTGCCCTGAAACGCGGTATGGATGTTTTCGCGCCGGGTTTCGGCCGAATGGTCTTCGGGCTTTTGGCCGTTTTCCTGGGCCATGCGGGCCTCGTAGCGTTCGTACGCCTGGTTCAACCGCTCCTTGTGCTCATCGTAATAGCGCGGCTTGAGGTTGAACTGGCGGGGTTTCTTTTGCTTGAGAAAAGCCATGGTCGTGCGTGTGTTTGAATCAGTGGCGGGCGTGTAGTTTCTTGACGTCTTTGAACAGTGCGGAGGCGAACACCAGATTGTTGAGGTCTTCGTTGTCGGAGTCAAAAATGGTGTCCTTGCTGCCTTCCCACGATTTGTGTCCCTGATGGATGAAGATGATTTTGTCGCCGATGCCCATCACCGAGTTCATGTCGTGCGTGTTGATGAGGGTGGTGATGTTGTTTTCGCGCGTAATCTCCTGAATCAGCTGGTCGATGGTGAGCGAAGTCTTGGGGTCGAGGCCCGAGTTGGGCTCGTCGCAGAACAGGTAGGTGGGCTCGAGCACGATGGCACGCGCGATGGCGGCGCGTTTCTGCATACCGCCCGAAATTTCGGAGGGGTACAGGCGGGCCGCATGCGACAGACCGACACGGTTGAGGCAGAACTTCACCCGTTCCTGCCAATACGACTTGGGGGCGTCGGAGAACATTTCGAGCGGGAACCGCACGTTTTCTTCGACGGTCATCGAGTCGAAGAGGGCCGACCCCTGAAAGAGCATGCCGACTTTCTGACGCAGCCGGGTCACTTCGCTTTCGCTCATGTCGGTAAAGTTTTCGTCGCCGTACATGATGGTGCCGCTATCGACCTTGTGGATGCCGATGATGCTTTTCATCAACACCGTCTTGCCCGAACCGCTCTGTCCGATAATCAGGTTGGTCTTGCCGGATTCGAAGGTGGCCGAGATGTTGTCCAAAACCGTCAGCCCGTTGAACGATTTGCTGATATTACGAACTTCTATCATATAAGGAGGATGTCGGTTAAGAGTACGTTGAACAAAAGGATGATGATGCTGCTGTTGACTACGGCGTTGGTGCTGGCCTTGCCCACTTCCAGGGCACCGCCGTAGGCATAATAGCCGTAATACGAGGCCACCGACGCGATGATGAAGGCGAAGAACAGCGACTTGATAATCGAGTAGGTGATGTAATACGGCACGAAGGCGTATTGGATGCCCATGATGTATTGCGAGGGAGGCATGACCCCGGTCCACGAGATGATGTAGCCGCCCAGCAGGCCAAAGAACATACTGAAAATGACCAGTACCGGCGTAATGGTGACAAAACCCAGTATTTTAGGCAGAATCAGGTAGTTAGGGGCGTTGATGCCCATAATCTGGAGGGCGTCGATTTGTTCGGTGATGCGCATGGTGCCGATTTCCGAAGCGATGTTGGACCCGACCTTGCCCGCCAAAATCAGGCAGAGAATGGTCGAAGAAAACTCGAGCAGGATGGTTTCGCGCGTCACCAGACCGGTGCAGTACTTCGGCAGCAAGGGGTTTTCGGTGTTCAGCACCATCTGCATGGTGATGGCCGATCCGATGAAGACCGAAATGATGATGGTGATCAGGATGGATTCCAAGCCTTGCTTTTCCATCTCTTTGATGTATTGACGTCCCAAAATCCGCCAACGCTGCGGTGTCCTGAACACCTGCGTCATCAGCATGGCGTAACGTCCGATATGGGCAAATAGGTTCATAAGCGGTATTGGTCTGCGAATTTACACATTTTTTTCACGTTCCCCATCACCGGCATCCGGATTGTTTTTCAACTCGGGATAGGCGATGCGGGTGTGATAGATGTTTTTGAGTTTCTCTTTCAGAATGCCTTTGGCCAATGTTATCTGCTTGAGCGTCAGTGGCGTGTTGTCGAAATAGTGCTCGCTCACCAGGGTGTTGGTGATGTTTTCCACCAGGTTGTCGATGTTCTCTTCGGTGTAGGTCGGCAGGCTGCGCGAGGCGGCTTCGACCGAGTCGCAAAGCATCACAATGCCCAGCTCCTTGGTGTAGGGGTTCGGGCCGCTGTAGGTGAAGATGGCGTCGTCGGGATGTTGGCCGGGGTGGTTGTTGACCCAGGTGTTGTAGAAGAAACGGACCTTGCCCTTGCCGTGGTGCGTTTCGATAAACTCGATGATGCTGCGGGGCAGTTTCTCCATTTTGGCCAGCTGGATACCGTCGCTCACGTGTTTGATGATGATGCTGGCGCTTTCTTCGGGCTCGAGCTTGTCGTGCGGATTGATGCCCTTGGCCTGGTTTTCGGTAAAGAAGGCGGGGTTCTTGATTTTACCGATGTCGTGGTACAAGGCGCCGGCACGGGCCATCAGGGCGTTGCCTCCCACCTTGTTGGCGATGGCCGAAGCCAGGTTGGACACCTGCAGCGAGTGCTGGAAGGTGCCGGGGGCGGTTTCCGACAAACGGCGCAGCAGCGGCGAGTTGATGTTGGATAACTCGATAAGGGTGACGTTGGAGGTGAACTTGAAGACCTTTTCGACAATGAAAATGAGCGGGTAGGCCAGCAAAAGCAGTCCGCCGTTCACCACGAAGGCCAGGTACATGCTGCGGCTCATTTTCAGGATGTTGCCGTCGAGCGTGAGGCCGTAGCCCAAATATACCAGGCAGTAGGTCAGGAAAACGATGGCGGCGGTTTGCAGCAGCTGCGAGCGCTGTGCCACGTCTTTCAGGCTGATGATGGTGACCATGCCGATGGCAATCTGCAACAGGATGAACTCGAAGGTGGAGGGTACCATAAACGAGCAGAGCAGCATGGTGATGAGGTGCGAAAACAGACCGGTGCGCGTGTCGATAAACGTGCTGATGATGATGGGCAGCAGGGCGTACGGAATGGCATAGACCAGGGCGTATCCGACGCGGCTGTAGGTGCTGGCCAAATCGATGCAGATGGCGGTCAGCACGACGAACGAGCAGATGAGCAGCAGACTCAGGATGGTGTACCGCTTGCTGTCGAACTGTTTGCGGCGGAACATGCGCAGGTAGAGGTAGAACAACGAAATCAGGATGGTGGCCAGCAATACCTTACCCAAAATCAGGAAGACTTTTTTCTGGGTGGAGAGCTCGCGCTGGTCTTCGATCTCGCGGCTGTACGAACTGAGGATTTTGTAGTGCTTTTCGGTGACAATCTCGCCCTTGCCGATGATGAGCTCGCCTTTCTGCACCATGCCCGAGGTGAGCAGGATGCTGTTCACTTTGTCGTTCTGGACCTGTTCGGTCAGGTTCTTGTCGTAAATCAGGTTGCTCTGCAGGTAGTTGATGACACCGAGCGTTTGCAGGTGCAGGGTGTCGAGTCCGAGCGGCCAGTTCTTTTTGATGTAGTCGTAGGCCGACTTCTGGGTGTAGGGCTCGTCCACGTTGCGGTTTTTGCTGAAGTTGCCGCGCATGATGACCAGGTGGTCGGCCTGGGGCAGCTGCCGCATGATGGTGTCGTTGCCCAAGATGCCGACGGCGTAGATTTCGTTCAGCGCCTTGCAGATATAGTTGGTGTAGGGTTCCCACTCTTTGGCCTTTTGCGGCGAGGTGCTGATGGTTTCGATGTAGTTTTTGAGCTGGGCGGTCTGGTTTTCGACAATCGTGCTGTCCATCTCAAAGTACAAAACGGTGTGCTCGAGGTATTCCTTCCGTTCCTTCTCGACTTCGGAGGGCAGTTTGTAGATGGGAAAGTCGAAGTCGGCGATCAGGTCCTCCTGGTATTGCCAGGGCTTGCCGATTTCAAACTCGTACTGGCGCTTGGCTTCGTTGAAGAAGATATAGACGCAGGAGATGACGGCAATGGAAATCAGGTACAGCAGGTGGGTGAATATCTCGTTGAACAACTGCGTGCGCCGTTTTTTGCGTTCTTCGGCCAGACGCTGCAAGGCGGTTTCATTTTCGAACTGCGAGAGTCGGGTGGATTTTGGCATGTTGTTTTTATATATTAAGGTGTGTCCCGTTTCTTTTTCGGTCTTGCCCGGTCGGTTCGGCCTGCTGTCGAAACGTCTTGCAAATATAAACTTTTTGCCGCCAGTAAGCAAAACTTTCGGTCGAAATTCGGTGCGGCGCTCTGCCCCGAAATGCGATTCTTTGGCGCAAGGAACCTGTTTTTCAGAATCTTTTTTGTAGTTTTGCAGTCCGAAAAAATATTAACAACACGCTATCATGCAAGAAGAAAAAAACAACAAACCCACCTTGAGCATCGAAGTTCCGGAAACCGTGCTCGAGGGTGTCTATTCGAACCTGGCGGTGATTGCCCATTCGTCGAGCGAATTCGTTATCGATTTTGTGCGGATTGTCCCCAATGCGGCCAAGGCCAAAGTCAAGTCGCGCATCATCATGAACCCCGAACATGCCAAGCGGCTGATGCACGCCCTGTCCGAAAATGTGGCCGCCTACGAACGCCAGTTCGGCGAAATCAAAATGCCCGAGCAAAAGATCCAGCTGCCGCTCCATTTCGACGGGCTTAAAGGCGAAGCATAAGAAAATCAACCCTTTGCTCAAAAAAAACTGCAAATTATTTTGGTGGGCAAAAAACTTTGCGTACCTTTGCAGTCCCAAAAGTGTTTATAGGGAAAATTATATCAAAATATTAAATTAAAAAAGTACAAATGCCTACTATTCAACAGTTAGTAAGAAAAGGACGTACCGAGATCACGGACAAGAGCAAGTCTCCGGCATTGGATTCCTGCCCCCAACGTCGCGGTGTGTGCGTCCGTGTGTACACCACTACGCCGAAAAAGCCTAACTCGGCTTTGCGTAAGGTGGCTCGTGTTCGTTTGACCAACCAGAAGGAAGTGAACTCTTACATTCCGGGCGAAGGCCACAATTTGCAAGAGCACTCGATTGTGATGATTCGTGGAGGTCGTGTGAAAGACCTTCCGGGTGTGCGTTATCACATCATTCGCGGAACCTTGGATACCGCCGGTGTGAACGGTCGTACCCAACGTCGTTCGAAATACGGTGCAAAACGCCCCAAAGAAGGCGCAGCTAACGCAAAAAAATAATTAAAGAGAACAACAGTTATTAATACTGTTTTGTTATTTGGAAAGTTATTCGGTTGAGTAAATCGGTTCGGAGGAACCTTTTGAAGCATCGACAGCCAAAATCAAAACGGACAATTTTGAATTTAAAATGAGAAAGTCTAAACCCAAGAAACGGATCGTATTGCCTGATCCCGTTTTCGGCGATGTAATGGTTAGTAAATTTGTTAACCATTTGATGTATGACGGTAAAAAATCGACCGCCTACACTATTTTCTATTCTGCCTTGGATAATGTAAAAGCCAAAATGTCGAGCGAAGACAAACCGGCTCTCGAAATCTGGAAAAAGGCGTTGGAAAACATCACTCCCCAAGTAGAGGTTAAATCGCGTCGTATCGGCGGTGCAACCTTCCAAGTTCCTACTGAAATCCGTCCGGACCGCAAAGAGTCCATTTCGATGAAGAACATGATTGCCTTCTCGCGCAAGAGAGGTGGTAAAACGATGGCCGACAAACTGGCTGCCGAAATCATGGACGCATATAACATGCAAGGCGGTGCCTTCAAACGCAAAGAAGACATGCACAAAATGGCTGAAGCCAACCGCGCATTTGCACATTTCCGTTTTTAATCTAATCAAAAGCGAATTACAACAATGGCTAAAGCAGATTTACATTTTACCCGCAATATCGGTATTATGGCCCACATCGACGCTGGTAAGACCACCACGTCGGAGCGTATTTTGTTCTATACCGGTTTGACCCACAAAATCGGTGAGGTGCACGATGGCGCCGCCACCATGGACTGGATGGAACAGGAGCAGGAACGTGGTATCACCATTACCTCCGCCGCCACTACCGCTTATTGGAAATACAATGACCAAAAGTACAAGATCAACCTGATTGACACTCCGGGGCACGTGGACTTCACCGTTGAGGTGGAACGTTCGCTGCGTATCTTGGACGGTGCCGTGGCTACCTTCTGTGCAGTAGGTGGTGTGGAACCGCAATCCGAAACCGTATGGCGTCAGGCCGAAAAATACAATGTGCCGCGTATCGGTTACGTCAATAAGATGGACCGCTCGGGCGCTGACTTCTTCGACGTGGTTCGCCAGGTACACGACGTGCTGGGCGCCAACCCGGTGGCTATCCAAATCCCCATCGGTGCCGAAGAAACCTTCAAGGGTGTAGTTGACCTGATCAAGATGAAAGCCATCTTGTGGCACGACGAAACCATGGGTGCCGAGTACTCGACCGAAGAAATTCCTGACAACCTCAAGGCCGAAGCCGAAGAATGGCGTACCAAAATGTTAGATGCCATCGCCGAGTTCGACGACGAGCTGATGGAAAAATACTTCGAAGATCCTTCGACCATCACCGAAGAAGAAATCAAACGCGCTGTCCGCAAAGGAACCTTGTCGATGAAGATCAACCCGATGATTTGCGGTTCTTCGTTCAAAAACAAGGGTGTGCAGACCATGCTCGACGCTGTCTGCGCTTACTTGCCCAGCCCGGTTGACACCGAATGCATCACCGGTCACTCGTTGGACAACGAAAACGAAGTGATCACCCGCAAACCCGACGAAAGCGAACCCTTGTGCGCCCTGGCGTTCAAGATTGCCACCGACCCCTATGTGGGCCGTCTGTGCTTCTTCCGCG
>JAGCZK010000096.1 GCA_017960065.1 Paludibacteraceae bacterium | reverse complement strand
GGCCAGCACCACAAATACGATGATGACCACCTTGTATTGCTGTTTGAGGTAGGCCATGGCGCCCTGGCGGACGTAGGCGGCGATTTTCTTCATCAAATCCGTGCCTTCCTCTTCTTTCATCATTTGCTTGAAGAACATCCAGGCAAAACCCAGTGCCAACAGCGATGCCGCAGGCACGGCCCAAAAAATGTGTGGAATTTCCATAGTTGTGATATTTAAGGGATTAATGCATTATTTTGTAAATGAGTTCTTTCATAAGCTCGGTGCTGTCGGTCGTCAGACCGCCGATACCCTTCGACTGGCAGTCGTATTGCCGCAGATGGCCGATGGCTTTGAAGGTTTGCATCTTGGAGTAGCGGCGGGCGGCTTCCTCATAGTTGCGCAGTTGGAATTCGGCCAATCCCAGTTTCGCTGCGGCGGCAGGCCTCGATTTGTCGGTCATGTATTCGTAAATCAATAGGTTCTGGAAGAAAGGAAACAGGGTGCCGACAAACTGTTGAATGACGATGTCGGTGTTCAGAATCAGTCGGTTGGCTCCGACAATGTCGCGCTTGGCGATTCGGTCGGTGAGTTCGTAGGGTTTGTATTCGCGGCTGACGGCAGTGCTCGACTTGACGGCTTCGAGACTGATGGTGCCCTTTTCGCCGACTTGCAGCGCCAGGCGTTGCACGATGCTTTCCAATTGCAGCAGGTCGGCACCGATGTAGTCGACCAGGGTTTCGAGTGCGGCCCGGTCGATGCCCACCTTGGCAGCACGGCACATGCCTTGGATGATGTCGGGCAACTCGCGCTCATAGGGGCGTACCGACTCGTACACCACGCCGAGTTTCTCGGCCGCCTTGAGCCATTTGCTGCGCCCGTCGATCTTGCCGTATTTGTAGGTGATGACCAAGATGGTCGATTCCAGGGGTTTTTGCAGGTAGAATTCCAACTTGGCCAAGCCGTCCTTGCGCATGAGCGACTGCGCCTCCTTGAGGATGACCACCCGGCGGTCGGCCATGACCGGAAAACTCCGGGCTTCGTTGATGACGGTCTCGATGTCGGTTTCGCGGCCGTAGCGGACGACCTGGTTGAATTCGCGGTCTTCCCCGGGCAGGGCGTTCTGTTCGATGTAGCAGCAGAGCTTGTCGATGTAATAGGCTTCCTCGCCCATCAATACGTAGATGGGGGCGAATTGCTTGAGTTGGAGCTGCTGCATGATGGCAGCAAATTTGTTTTCTTTAGCCAAAACGTATATCTTTGCGTCAAACAAAGATAATAAAAAAATTGGAAATCCAGTTCACAAACCGACAGGGAAAACGTTATGTTTTTGACGCATTCCGCAAAAAATACGTGCCGGCAACGCCCGAGGAGCTGGTGCGCCAGCACTTCTGCCGTTATCTGGTCGACGAGCGGGGCTATCCCATGGTGGGCATCGCCAACGAGTACGGGCTGAAGCTCAACGGACAATCCTTGCGTTGCGACACGGTGGTGGTCAAGCAAGGCAAGCCGGTGGCCTTGGTCGAATACAAGGCGCCTTCGGTGCCGATTACCGAGGCGGTGTTCGAGCAAGTGGCGCGCTACAACCTCCGATTCGGCGTGCCTTACCTGTTTGTCAGCAACGGCGGCCAAACCTTTGCCTGCCGCCTTGATCCCGAGCACGAAAGCTGGGAGTATTTGACCGGCATCCCCGCTTGGAACGAAATCCAACTATAGGTTTTCGTGGGCGTATTCGATGGCGCGGTTGATTTGTGCGTTGAAGGCGTAGCCGCTTTTGAACGCGCTGCAAACCTCGTCGAGCAGGTGCTCCGAGAACAACACCTTTTCCGATAGGGTTTTGCTGATGCAGTAGGCCTTGTACTTGAGCAGGTCGATGTCGGCAAAGTCGGCCGGGAACCCCGCCGGATTCTTCTTCAGTTTTTCGTTGATCG
>JAGCZK010000095.1 GCA_017960065.1 Paludibacteraceae bacterium | reverse complement strand
GCGAACATGATGTTGCGGCAAGTGGGCCTCACGCTCTTTTTGGCCTCCGTCCTGCTGATTTTCTGCGTCATCACCTACGTCTCGTTCCTGCCCAAAATGCGGAACTTCTTCTCCAACATCCAGCTGCCCGCCAAACAACCCGGCGACAATGCCGGCACGGACTCGGACGAAGCCACCGGCGAGCCCTCGGACGAAGCGGACGACTTGCAAATCACCCTCGTACCGGTTGACGAAGACGAGCCCGACACGGCAGAGATTCCGGACAACGAAGGCGACGACGATGCGGAAGATGCCGAAAATCCGGACGACACCGACATGACGGAACTTCCGGAAGGCACCGCCACCCCGGATGAGCCGGACCATACCGGCGATTCGATTACGACCGGCGGTATGCAGGTCAGCACAGGCCAGGCCGACGAGCTGGTCAACGCCAACCAGGCCGAAGCGCTGGTCGAGAAATACGGCTTGTACGACCCGACGGCCGACTTGTCGTCGTACCGGTATCCGACCTTCGACCTGCTCAAAAACTACGATCTGAGTTCGGCCATCGACCCGAAAGAACAGCAGGAAAACAAGAACCGTATCGAAACCGTTTTGGGCCAATACGGCGTCACCATCAAAGAAATCACCGCCACGGTAGGCCCCACAGTCACGCTGTACGAAATTGTACCGGGCGACGGCGTGCGCATTTCGCGTATCCGCAGCCTGTCGGACGACATCGCCTTGAACCTGGCCGCCACGGGTATCCGTATCATTGCGCCCATTCCGGGCAAAAGCGCTGTCGGCATCGAGGTGCCCAACAAAAAACCGCAAATCGTGCCCATGCGCAACCTGGTGGCTTCCAAAAAGTTCCAGGAGAGCACCATGCAGCTGCCCCTGGTCATCGGCAAAACCATCACCAACGAGGTGTTTATGGTCGATTTGGCCAAGATGCCGCACTTGCTGGTGGCCGGCGCCACCGGTCAGGGCAAATCTGTGGGTTTGAACGCCATCGTCACCTCCCTGCTCTACAAAAAGCACCCGTCACAACTCAAAATTGTGATGATTGACCCCAAAAAGGTGGAGTTCAGCCTGTATTCGAAAATCGAGAAACACTTCCTGGCCAAGGTCGAAGGCGAGGACAACCCCATCATCACCGACACCAAAAAGGTGATTCGCACGCTGAATTCGCTCTGCAAGGAGATGGACACGCGTTACGACCTGCTGAAAGCGGCCCAGAAACGCAACATCATCGAATACAACGAGGCCTTTGTCAACCGTCGGCTCAACCCCGAGCACGGGCACAAGTTCCTGCCTTATATTGTGGTGATTATCGACGAGTTCGGCGACCTGATCATGACGGCCGGCAAAGACGTCGAGCTGCCGATTTGCCGTATCGCCCAGCTGGCGCGTGCCGTCGGCATCCACCTGGTCATCGCCACCCAGCGTCCGACCACCGACATCATCAGCGGCAAAATCAAGGCCAACTTCCCCGCCCGCATTGCCTTCCGCGTCAAGGCGGCCATCGACTCGCGCACCATTTTGGACGAGCCCGGCGCCAACTCCCTGATCGGCCGCGGCGACATGCTCTACTCGGGTGGCGGTGAGCTCGAGCGCGTGCAATGCGCCTTTGCCGACACCCCCGAAATCGAAAACATCTGCGAGTTCATCGCCGAACAGCAGGGATATCCTTCGGCGTTCATTCTGCCCGAAGGCGACAACGGTGGCGATGACGAACCCGACGGCGGCGGTGTCCGCGACAACAGCTCCGACGGCCGGCGCGACCCGCTCTTTGCCGATGCGGCGCGCATTGTGCTGCTCAACAACGCCGGTTCGGCTTCGGTACTGCAACGCAAGCTCAACATCGGATTTTCGCGTGCAGGCCGCCTGATTGACCAGCTCGAACAGGCCGGCGTGGTCGGCTCCGGTTCGGGCAGCAAGGCGCGTCCGGTACTGATGACCGACGCACAATTGGAGGATTATCTGGCAAATATGTAAAATTCCTATATAGTATGAAACGAGACAACGTAATTTTTGACATCATCGCCCGCGAGCGTCAACGTCAACTGAAGGGCATCGAGCTCATCGCATCCGAAAACTTCGTCAGCGACCAGGTAATGGAAGCTATGGGGTCGTGTTTAACCAACAAGTACGCCGAAGGCTACCCCGGCAAACGCTACTACGGCGGCTGCCAAGTGGTGGACGAAAGCGAACAGTTGGCCATCGACCGCCTGAAACAAATCTTCGGTGCCACCTGGGCCAACGTGCAACCGCACTCGGGCGCCCAAGCCAATGCCGCCGTATTTTTGGCAGTGCTCAATGCCGGCGACAAGTTCATGGGCCTCAACCTCGCCCACGGCGGTCACCTGTCGCACGGCTCGCTGGTCAACACCTCGGGTATCATCTACCAACCCTGCGAATACAACCTCAACGAGGCTACCGGTCGCGTCGATTACGACCAGATGGAGGTAATCGCCCTGCGCGAACGTCCCAAAATGATTATCGGTGGCGGTTCGGCCTATTCGCGTGAATGGGACTACAAACGCATGCGCGAAATCGCCGACAAGGTAGGCGCCATTTTGATGGTCGATATGGCTCACCCGGCCGGTCTGATTGCCGCCGGTTTGCTCAACAACCCGCTCGACTACGCGCACATCGTCACCTCTACCACCCACAAAACCCTGCGTGGACCGCGTGGCGGCGTGATTTTGATGCGCGAGGACTTCCCCAACCCCAAAGGCGTGAAAACCCCGAAGGGCGAAGTCAAAATGATGTCGGCTTGCTTGGATTCGGCCGTATTCCCCGGCATCCAGGGCGGCCCGCTCGAACATGTCATCGCCGCCAAGGCCGTGGCTTTCGGCGAATGCCTGCAACCCGAATACAAAGAGTACCAGAAACAGGTGAAACTCAACGCCGCCAAATTGGCCGACGAACTCACCAAACGCGGCTTCAAAATCATTTCGGGCGGTACCGACAACCACTCGATGCTGGTTGACCTGCGCACCAAATATCCCGATTTGACGGGTAAGGTGGCCGAAAAGGCCCTCGTTGCCGCCGACATCACGGTCAACAAAAACATGGTTCCGTTCGATTCGCGTTCGGCCTTCCAAACCTCGGGTATCCGTTTGGGTACGCCGGCCATCACGACCCGTGGCGCCAAAGAAGACCTGATGATCGAAATCGCCGCCATGATCGAACAGGTGCTCAACGCTCCCGAAGACGAAAACAACATCGCCAAGGTTCGCGCCAAAGTCAACGACCTGATGAAAAATTATCCTTTGTTTGCCTATTAATAAAACCGGTCTGCAATGAACAACAACCTATCCCCTTTCAAAGTCTTTTCGGGCACCAAATCGCGCTACATGGCCGAAAAGGTGTGCCAATCGCTCGGCTGCAAATTGGGCGAGATGAAAATCCAATACTTTGCCGATGGTGAATTTGCCGTATCGTACGAAGAATCCATCCGCGGCTGCGAGGTGTATTTGATTCAATCGACGTTTCCCAATGCCGACAACCTGATGGAACTCCTGATGATGATTGATGCCGCCAAACGCGCTTCGGCCCGCAAGATCATCCCGGTGATTCCCTACTTCGGATGGGCACGCCAAGACCGCAAGGACAAACCCCGTGTGTCGATCGGCGCCAAACTGGTGGCCGACCTGCTGACCGTTGCCGGCATCGACCGTCTGGTTACGATGGACCTGCATGCCGAACAGATTCAAGGCTTCTTCGACGTTCCCGTCGATCACCTGTATTCGTCGTCGGTATTTTTGCCCTATATCCAGTCGATGAACCTCAAAGACTTGGTGATTGCCTCGCCCGACGTCGGCGGTTCGAAACGTGCCAGCGCCTATGCCAAATACCTGAATGTGGATTTGGTGCTCTGCCACAAACACCGCGCCAAAGCCAACGAAGTGTCTGAAATGAAGATTATTGGCGATGTGGAAGGGAAAAACGTCATCTTGCTCGACGACATGGTCGATACGGCTGGCACCATCACCAAGGCTGCCGATTTGATGATCGAAAACGGTGCGTTGTCGGTCAGCGCTTTTGCTTCGCACGGCGTGATGTCCGACCCGGCCACCGAGCGTATCAACAACTCGAAGCTGACGGCGATGTACCTCACCGACTCCATTCCTTTGCGCAAACAAAGCGACAAGATCAAGATCATCAGCGTGGCCGACATGATTGCCGACTGCATCCGCAAGGTAAACCAGAACGAGCCCATTAGCGACAGCCCCTGGTATCTGATCAAATCGCACTAAGAAAATTCTCCGAATGGGAAAGAAACCCAATCCTGTTTACGAAGACATCACAATCCTCGATGTGGCGGCCGAAGGCAAATCGGTCGCCAAAATCGGGGATTTGGTCGTATTTGTCCCCTATGCGGTACCGGGCGATGTGGTCGATTTGGCCCTTGTGCGCAAGAAGAAAAAATTTGCCGAAGCCAAGGTGCTGAAATTCAAGCAGTTTTCGAAGCAACGCTGCGAGGCGGTCTGCCGTCATTACGGCATCTGCGGCGGATGCAAGTGGCAGATATTGCCCTACGAAGAGCAAATCCGCTACAAGCAGCAGCAGGTCATGGACCAGCTGACGCGCATCGGCAAAATTCCTTTGCCCGAATGCCAGCCGATTTTGGGTTCGAAATCGACGCTGCGCTACCGCAACAAGTTGGAATACACGTTTTCCGACAAGTCGTGGCTGACCACTGAACAAATGCAGCTGCCGCCCGAAGAGCGCCCCGGAAGTGCCTTGGGGTTCCATATCCCCGGCTGCTTCGACAAGGTGCTGCACATCGAAACCTGCTACCTGCAAGACGCGTTGTCGGATGAAATCCGCAACACCCTGCACCAATACTGCCAAGACCACCACTTGAGCTACTTTAACTTACGCTCGCAAGAAGGGCTGATGCGCAATCTGATCGTGCGCATTTCGGCGACCACGGGCGAGGTGATGGTGATTGTGGCGTTTCACGAGCAGTCGGAGGCCATCGAGCCGCTGATGGCGTTTTTGGCCGGGCGTTTTCCGCAAATCACATCGCTCATGTATGTGGTCAACCCCAAGTGCAATGACACGCTCTTCGACCAGGACATCAAGGTCTATAAGGGAACGGACCATATTTTTGAGACCATGGAGAACCTGCGGTTCAAAATCGGTCCGAAATCGTTTTACCAGACCAATAGCCTGCAAGCCTACGAGCTGTACAAGGTGGTTCGCGAATTTGCCGGGCTGACGGGAAAGGAATTGGTGTACGACCTCTACACCGGCACGGGTACGATTGCCAATTTTGTGGCCTCCAAGGCCGCCAAGGTGGTCGGTATCGAATATGTGCCCGAGGCCATCGAAGACGCGAAAATCAATGCGTCGCTCAACGCGCTCGACAATACGCTGTTCTATGCCGGCGATATGAAGGATGTCCTGACCGACAGTTTTGTCGGACAACACGGACGCCCGGATGTCATCATCACCGACCCTCCCCGAGCCGGTATGCACGAGGACGTGATCGGGGTGATTCTGAATGCGGCTCCCCAGCGCATTGTGTATGTCAGCTGCAATCCGGCGACGCAGGCGCGCGATCTGGCCCTGCTCGACTCGGCCTACCGCGTCGAACGCATCCAACCGGTCGATATGTTTCCCCACACCCAGCACGTCGAAAACGTCGTGCTCCTGCAACGGAAATAAAAGGAATAGGAATCTCTACAACTCAAAATGCTGTACCAAGCCGTATTGGTGCAGCATTTTGGTATCCGGAAGATTCTTGAAAAGCCCGAACATCGTCGAACCGCTGCCCGACATGGCGGCGTAAGCCGCCCCACAACCGTACAACGACTGCTTGATGGTCGCCAGCAACGGATACTGCGGAAAAACCGACGCCTCAAAATCATTCACCACCACCTCGCGCCACGACTCCACCGGCAAAGCGGCCAACCCGTGCAAATCAAACGCCGGGCGGCCAACCGAAACATGCCGGTACGCCTCGGCCGTCGATACCCCGAAAGACGGCTTGACCAGCACCAGATGCCACCCCCGCAGGTCAATCGGAGCCATCGGCTCAAAATCGGTGCCAATCCCGCCGGCAAACACCGCCTCGTTGCGGATAAAGAACGCACAATCGGCCCCCAAACGGGCCGCCAACAACTCCAACTCCGCAGCCGAGAGGCCCAGACAGCACAGCTGATTGACCGCCTTGAGCATAAACGCCGCATCCGACGAGCCACCGCCCAAACCGGCGCCGAAAGGAATGTGCTTGCACAGCCCGATACGCATGGCGGGCAGCGCAAAATGCCCGGCCAACAGGCGATAGGCCTTCATCACCAGATTCTGCTCCGAGTCACACCCCACCGACAGACCGTCTTGCTCAAACGACAAGCGCTCGGCCGGCTCGACCGACAGTTCGTCGCACCACGGAATCGGATAAAACACCGTTTGAAGCAGATGATAGCCATCCGGCCGCTTGCCCACTATCTGCAGGCCGAGATTGATTTTCGCATTGGGATATACCTTCATGACCGTCCGATCTTTTACTGTCCAAAGGTACGCAAAAAAAGCCGGTTGTTGACAACATGATGAGAACTTTATCCGAATCGGGCTTCTTTTTTGCACAAAAATGACTAATTTTGGACTCCGAACTTGAAAGAAAATGGAAGCAAACTCTACACGTCAGAAAAAAGACAAGGCAAACGATGCATCGATGTACAAGGCTGCAGCCGCAGAGGGCAAACTGCCCCCTCAAGACCTGGATGCCGAAGTGGCCGTTTTGGGAGCCCTGCTCATCGAAAAAGAAGCCTTTTATTGTGTAAGCGACCTGCTGACGCCCGAATGCTTCTACCAACCGCAACACCAACTGATCTACACCGCCATCCGCGATTTGGGCATCAACCACCGCCCCATCGACATGATCACCGTCATAGAGCAGTTGCGGAGCATGGCCCAGTTGAAAGAGGCGGGCGACCGCGCCTACATTTCGGAACTGACCTTGCGGGTTGCCTCGTCGGCCCACCTCGAAGAACACGCCCGGATTCTTGTCAAAAAATACATTGCCCGCGAACTGATTCATATTGCCTCCAATGTAACCACCCAATCCTTTGACCAGCAGGCAGATATAAACGAAGTACTGACCAAGGCCGAAGGCGAACTGTTCGAATTGTCGCAACGCCAGACCAAGAAAGACGTGGCCGTTGTCGGAAGCATTGTGGACGAAGTGCTGGAGCGTATCCAAAACGCCGCCAACCAAGAGGGTCTGACCGGTATTCCTTCGGGATTTACCAAACTCGACCAGATTACCAACGGCTGGCAAAAATCCACCCTGAATATCATCGCCGCCCGCCCGGCCATGGGTAAAACCGCATTTGCACTGTCTATGGCCAAGAACATGGCCGTCAATTACGGACGCAGTGTCGCCATCTTTTCGTTGGAGATGTCGTGCACCGAGCTGGTGCAGCGCTTGCTAGTGGACATTTCCGAAATCGAAAGCTCCAAAATCAAACGGGGCGACTTGCAAGAACACGAATGGGAGGCACTGATGGCCCGATCGAGCGTTTTGACCAATGCCAAAATCTACATCGACGACACCTCCAGCCTGTCCATCTCGGAGTTGACCACCAAGGCACGGCGGCTCAAGGCCGAAAAAAACATCGACGTTATCCTGATCGACTACCTGCAGCTGATGACCGCCTCGGGGCTCAAATACGGCAACCGCGAACAGGAGGTGGCCTTGATTTCGCGCTCGCTCAAACAACTGGCCAAAGACCTGCAGATTCCGGTCATTGCCCTCGCCCAGCTCAACCGTGGTGTCGAGGCCCGTACCGGCGATGACAAACGCCCGCAGCTGTCGGACTTGCGCGAATCGGGCTCTATCGAACAGGACGCCGACATGGTACTGATGATTCACCGCCCCGATTACTACCATATCGAGCAGGACAGCGAAGGCAATTCGCTCAAAGGCATTGCCGAAATCATCATTGCCAAGCACCGTGCCGGCTCGGTTGGTACCGTCAGACTGCGGTTTATTGACAAACTGACCAAATTTGACAACCTCGAAGGGCGTTCGGGTGCCACCGAAGAGTTCGCCAGCAAGCTGTTCAACGCTCCGCTGCACGAAGACTCGCCGGCCCAGTCAGACACGCCATTCGACGCAGCCTCTACAAACGACCCAAATCCTTTTTAACACGAACATACTAACAACCAAACCATTATGTTAAAGAAAATTTTAGCCATTTCGGGCAAACCCGGCTTGTACAAACTGATTTCGGGCAACCAACGGATGATTATTGTAGAATCGCTTATCGACGGAAAACGCGGCCCCGCTTACAGCACCGAAAAGGTCATCGCCCTGTCGGACATCGCCATGTACACCGATACCGAAGAAGTTCCCCTGCACCAAGTGTTTGAAGCGATTAAAACCGCCGAAAAAGGCGAACAGGTGAAATGGAATCCGAAAACGGCCGACGACAAACAACTGACCGACTACCTGGGAAAGGTATTGCCCCAGTTCGATCGCGACCGCGTACATACCAGCGACATCAAGAAACTCATCCTTTGGTACAATCTGCTGATTCAAAACAATATAACCGAATTCGCTCCCAAAGAAGAGAAATCGGAAGAAGCAAAGTAAGCGTAAAATTGCAAGATTTTTGAAAAATTTCGGTCAAAAAACTTGCACAGCTCAACAATAAGCCGTACATTTGCATCGCTTTTGAGAGCACAACACTCTTCCTTAGCTCAGTCGGTTAGAGCATCTGACTGTTAATCAGAGGGTCCTTGGTTCAAGTCCAAGAGGGAGAGCTCAAGCGGACAAATGATCACTTGATTGTTTGTCCGCTTTTTTTAAGAATGCACCAAAATAAATCTGTCCTATGGAAAATGAAGTAAAAATCTACCACTCGAAAATCATTTACGGATTAGTCATCATCGCTTCACTGTTCTTCGTGTACTTTACCGGCAAGGAGAATTTTTGTGGCACTCCATCCTTCGGCACATGGTTTTTGTTCGGATTGTTCACCGGCACGTTTTTTGTCTCGTTGTACGTCCTGATCAGCCGTTGGAACCGCCCGGCCTTGATTATCAGCGAAAAAAGTATTGTCATTTGCGAAAAGAAGAAAGAGATTTTCTTTTCGGATGTCGAAGAATTTACCTGGAACAGAAGAACTAAAGAGTACATCTATGCCGTTTATACGCCGGAAGCCGCTGCCAGAGTAAAGGAAGAGGCAGAGAAAGGCGGATGGAAGAGCAAACTCGCGAACAAGTGGATGGATGGCCAGGCTGCCATCTCCGTCAGCTACCTTGACCACAGGGCAAGCGAGATTGCCGAGCTCCTCAACGCGCTGCTCGAAGCCTCCCGGAAATAATTCGGCACCGGTTGCGCCGGGGCGGGTAAAACTTATCCACACGACGGGATTTTAAGCCGTTTTGAAGTACAAATATCATAGATATTGTCTATATTTGTGCTTATGAAACATCGCATACTCACCTTGCTCTGCATTGCCTTGTGCACGCAATGCCTGTCGGCCAAAGAAGACACCTACTTCGCCATCGCCAAAAACCTCGACCTGTTCAACTCCATCGTCAAGGAACTGCAACTGCACTATGTCGATTCGATTCCGGTTGACAAAGTGGTGCAAGCCGGTATCAACGGCATGTTGCAAAAGCTCGACCCCTATACCAACTACATTTCGGCCGAAACGGTCAAAGACTTCAAATACTCGACCACGGGCGAATACGCCGGCATCGGCGCCACCATTTTTCTGCACGGCGAAAACGTCTGCATCAGCAAAGTGTACGAAGGCACTCCCGCCCAAAAAGCCGGGCTGCAGGCCGGCGACCTGCTGCTCGAAATCGACGGCAAGTCGATGAAGGGCAAGAAGGTGGAAGACGCTTCGGGCATGCTGCGCGGCACGCCGGGGACCAAAGTCCGGATCAAAATCAGCCGCCCCGGACAGAAAAAAAGCTTTACCGAAGAACTGATTCGCGAACACATCCACGTATCGGCCATCGGGTATGCCGGCATGCTCAACGGGCAAACGGCCTACATCAAGCTCAATTCGTTTACCGAAGACTGCTCTTCCGAAATCAAGCTGACGCTGAAAAAGCTCAGTGCGCAAGGGATGCAGTCGCTCATCCTCGATCTGCGCGGAAATCCGGGCGGCCTGCTCAACGAGGCGGTCAACATCGCCAACCTCTTTCTACCGAAAGGCGAAACCATCGTTACCACCCGCGTCAAGGGCAACAAGGTCGATCGCGTGTACAAAACCGCTTCGAACCCCGAATTTCCTGAGTTGCCCCTGGTGGTGCTGGTCAATGACGAAACCGCCTCGGCCTCCGAAATTGTGTCGGGCGCCCTGCAAGACCTCGACCGGGCGGTGATTGTCGGCGAGCGCACCTACGGCAAAGGACTGGTGCAAGCCACCTACCCGCTCCCCTACGACGGCCAGCTCAAGGTCACGACATCGAAATACTACATCCCGAGCGGCCGCTGCATCCAGGCACGCGTGTACGACATGGCCGACAGCGAAAACGAGAGCGAAATTCCCGACAGCCTGACCTCCGAATTCAAGACCCGTCACGGACGGATTGTGCGCGACGGCCGCGGCATTTCGCCCGACGTATGCGTCAAATCCGACACCATTCCGATGATCATGTACTACATCATCGAGCACAACCTGGCCTTCGACTACGCCACCGAATACCGTCTGGCACACGACAGCATCGCCCCGATCGGCCAGTTCGACTTCAACGATTTTGAATACGAAAAGTTCAAGGCCTACGTTCTGGCCAGCGGACACCCCTACCTGTCGAACAGCGAAAAGTACCTCGACGAGCTGATCGATGTGGCCCAATACGAAAAACGCTATGAAGCCGCCGCCAACGAATTCGAAGCCCTGCGTCAGGCCCTGCACCCCGACCTTTCGGCCGACCTCGGCAACGACAGCAAATATGTGAAGATGTACCTGAGCAGCGAAATTCTGGAGCGCTACTATCCCCAAGGGGCGGTAGCCGGCACCATTCCGTTCGACCAGGTGCTTCAGGAAGCCAAAAAGATACTGCTCGACACCAAGCGATACAAAGAGATACTGACCAAATGATCTTTCCGACTACCAAAAAGGAAATGGAGGCGCTCGGCTGGGACTACGTCGATGTGGTGCTGTTCAGCGGCGACGCCTTCGTCGATCACCCCTCTTTTGGGGCGGCGGTAGTTGCGCGCGTGCTCGAAGCCGAAGGCCTGCGGGTGGCTGTGGTGCCCCAACCCGGCTGGCGCGACGACTTGCGGGATTTCAAAAAAATGGGGGTTCCCCGCCTGTTTTTTGCGATTTCGGGCGGTTCGATGGACTCGATGGTCAACCACTATACGGCCGCCCGGCGCCTGCGCTCGACCGACGCCTACACGCCCGAAGGACGTGCGGGAGCCCGCCCAGACCGCGCCGTAACGGTTTATAGCCGGATTTTGAAGCAACTCTACCCCGACGTTCCGCTGGTTATCGGCGGCATCGAGGCCTCGCAGCGCCGTTTCACCCACTACGACTATTGGAGCGACAGCCTGATGCCCAGCATCCTGGTTGACAGCCAAGCCGACCTGCTCATCTACGGCATGGGCGAAAAACCCCTGCAAAGCCTGGCCCGCCAACTGCTCGAGGGCATTCCGTTTGAGCAGACCCAGGTGCGCCAGACGGTGCGCCTGACGGCCCCGCAAAAGGTCGATATCCTCTTGCATTCGCACGAAGAATGCCTGAAATCGAAATACAAACAGGCCGAAAACTTCGGCAAATTCGAACGCGAAACCAACCGCCGGCACAGCGATTTCCGCATCGGACAGGCAGTCGGCCAGCGCATGGTGGTTTCGGAGCCGCCCTTCGACCTGCTCACCACCGAAGAACTCGACGCCATCTACGAACTGCCCTACACGCGCCGGCCCCATCCGCGCTACAAGGGAAAGACCATTCCGGCCTTCGAAATGATCAAGCACTCGGTCACCCTGCACCGCGGCTGCTTCGGAGGCTGTTCGTACTGCACCATTTCGGCCCATCAGGGCAAATTCATCGCCTCCCGCTCGAAAGCGTCGGTTGTGCGCGAGGTGCAGCGCATTGCCGCCGAGCCCGACTTCAAAGGCTACATCAGCGATTTGGGCGGTCCGTCGGCCAACATGTACCGCATTGAGGGCAAGGATTTGGACAAATGCGCCAAATGCCCGCGCCCCAGCTGCCTGCATCCGGCCATCTGCCCCAACCTGAACACCGACTTCGGCCCCCTGCTCGAGGTTTATCGCGCCGTAGATGCCCTGCCCGGGATCAAGAAAAGCTTTGTGGGCAGCGGTATCCGATACGACCTGGTCGTGGACGACGAATATGCCCGCGAGCTTATCACCAAGCACGTTTCGGGCCGGTTGAAAGTGGCGCCCGAACATACCGAAGACACGGTGCTGAACCTGATGCGCAAGCCCTCGTTCGAATGTTTCGAACGCTTTGCCCGGCAGTTTGACCGCATCAACCGCGAAGCCGGCCTTAACCAGCAGCTCATTCCGTATTTCATTTCGAGCCACCCGGGCTGCACCATCGACGACATGGCCTCGCTGGCGGTAAAGACCAAACGGATGCACTTCAAACTCGAGCAGGTGCAGGACTTCACCCCCACGCCGATGACCCTTTCGACCGAGATGTATTACACCGGTTTTCATCCGTTGACCCTCCAACGGGTCTATTGCGCCCACAAACCCGAAGACAAGCAGCTGCAACGCCACTTTTTCTTCTGGTATATGCCCGAATCCAAAAAACAAATCGTACAGACCCTCAAACGCCTCGGTAAACTTCAGTGGCTCAAACGGGTCTATTCCTAAATCCATAACCGCCCATGAAAAAACTCAGTCTGCTCCTATTACTGACCTTCGGCCTCTGGTCGGCCACCGCATCGGTGACCGACACCGAGTTGGCGCTCAAACAGGCCTTCGACGCGCTGCACGTTGCCGAAGACGATTCGACGGTTGCCGCCTGCAACCGCAAAATCTGCCAGCTGGTCAACCAAGCGGTCGCCACCGATTCGGTCTTTGACCACGCCTTTGTGACGGTGACTGGTCTGGGCAGCGTCTATTCCGACGACAACCGCCTGCGCATCCTGTCGTGGAACTACCGTCTGACCGACGGCAGCTACGGCTACGAGGCCTATTTCCTGCTGCGGACAAAGAAGAAACTGTTGACAGAACATTGGTCGTCGGACAATGCACAAAAACCGAAAGAACACGGTATATACAATGCGAAGAATTGGTACGGATGTTTGTATTATAAAGCCTTCGCGCAAAAAGACCGCTATATTTTGCTCGGATACTCGATGTATTCCGACATCACCAAAATCAAGGTCATCGAGGTACTCGACACCGACTCCAACCAGCTGAAATTGGGCGCTCCGGTCTTCCAACCGGGCAAAAAACCCCAGCACCGCTGCGTCTTCGAGTACTCGGCCAAGGCCAATATGAACATCGAATACGACCCCGAACACCAACGTTTCATCTTCGACCACCTGTCGCCCTCCGAGCCGGCATTCGAAGGCGTTTATGCCTACTATGGCCCCGACTTCACCTTCGACTCGCTTGCGCTAAAAAAAAAACTTTGGACCCTGGAGTCGGACATCGATATAAAGAACAAGGAATGAGTACCCCGTTTACATACCAGGTGGACCGTTTTGCCGACATCGAGGTCCTGCGCTACCAAGTGCCCGGATTCGAGTCGCTCAGCCTGTCGCAGAAACTGCTGGTTTACCACCTCAGCGAGGCCGCCTTGGCGGGCCGCGACATCATCTTTGACCAGAACTACCGCTACAACCTGCCGCTGCGCCGCCTGCTGACCGATATCTGGCAACGCTACACCGGGCCGCGCGACACGCCCGAGTTTGCGGCCTTTACCGTCTATCTCAAACGGTTTTGGTTTGCCAACGGCATCCACCATCACTACTCGACCCTGAAGATGCCGACCGGTTTTGACTCGGCCTACTGGAACCGACTGCTCGACAACATCGGCTACCAGGGCGACCGCCAACTGTGGGAACAGGTGCTGTTCGACCCCGCCTTCGACGCCAAGCGCGTGCAACTCGACGAGGGCGGCGATTTGATCCAAGGCTCGGCCTGCAACTTTTACCGGGAAGTGACGCAAGCCGAAGTCGAACACTTCTACGGGGCGATGTCGGATTCCACCGACCCCGAGCCGGTTTCGTACGGGCTCAACTCGCGGCTCGAAAAAACGTCGGACGGCCGCATCGAAGAACGCGTCTGGAAAGAAGACGGCCTCTATGGAAATTCGATCCAAGCCATTTGTTTCCACCTGCGCCAGGCCCTGAACTACGCCGAAACCGAAGCGCAGAAACAGGTGATCGAACGCCTGATTGACTACTACCGCACGGGCGATTTGAAGATTTTTGACGAATACTCGATTCTGTGGACCCGCGACACGCAGAGCCAGGTCGATTTTGTCAACGGCTTTATCGAAACCTACGGCGACCCACTCGGCTTCAAGGGTAGCTGGGAGTCGCTGGTCAACTTCCGCAACGAAGCCGCCACCAAGCGCACCAAAGCCATCAGCGACCAGGCCGCCTGGTTTGAGGCCCACTCGCCCATCGACGACCGCTTCCGCAAAAAAGAGGTCAAGGGCATTTCGGCCAAGGTCATCACCGCCGCCATGCTCGCCGGCGACTGCTACCCGGCCACCCCGATCGGCATCAACCTGCCCAACGCCGACTGGATCCGCAAACAGTACGGCTCCAAATCGGTCACCATCGAAAACATCATGCAGGCCTACGAAATGGCGGCCCAAGGCAACGGATTCAACGAAGAGTTTTACGAAAATGAGGCCGACCGCCAGCTGTACGAAAAGTACGGTTTTATCACCGATGTGCTGCACACCGACTTGCACGAATGCCTCGGACACGGCTCGGGCCAACTGCTCGAAGGGGTTTCGACCGATGCCCTCAAAGCCTACGGTGCCACCCTCGAAGAAGCCCGCGCCGATTTGTTCGCCCTCTACTTCATGGCCGATGCGAAAATGCTCGAGTTGGGCGTGCTTCCCGACAAGGAGGCCTACAAAGCCGCCTATTACCACCAGATGCTGGTGGGGCTGCTGACCCAGTCGGTACGCATTCCGCTGGGCGAAAACTACGAAGAGGCCCACATGCGCAACCGTGCGCTGATTGCCCGCTGGGTGTTTGAGCGCGGCCAGAAAGCCGGCGTCTGCGACTGGGTGCGCAAAGACGGCAAAACCTACCTCCAAATCACCGATTACGAAGCCTTGCGCCAGCTGTTCGGCCAGTTGCTGGGCGAAATCCAGCGCATCAAGTCGGAAGGCGACTACGAGGCGGGCAAACAGCTGGTCGAAACCTACGGCGTCAAAATCGACCCGGTGCTGCACCGCGAGATTCTGCAACGGTACGAGCAGCTGCAGATTGCGCCCTACAAGGGGTTTGTCAATCCGGTTTACCGCCTGCAGCACGACGCCCAGGGCCGGATTACCGATGTTGTCCCCGACTATACCGAAGGCTACATCGAACAAATGTTACGT
>JAGCZK010000094.1 GCA_017960065.1 Paludibacteraceae bacterium | reverse complement strand
CGAAGCCGCTTTGGCGCATTTCTTCGGCCACGCCTTCGGGCGAGAACACGTCGTAGAGACAGATGTTGGGGGTCAGTCTCATCATCATGGCGGTTTGAGCCATGTTCGAACCAATCATGCCGGCTGCGCCGACGATGGTCAGTTTCTCTTTGGTTAAGAATTTCATATTGTTGCTATTGGTTAATGACTGTTTTTTTTCGCGCGGCCTTGTCGGCCGTTTGGTTTACAAATATACGCAAAAATTTCGCAATCCTGTGCAGTTATCCCATAGATTTTTTGTATATTTGTGAAAGCTTATGGCAAAAACGATTGAAGAGATAAAGGACAGGCTGGCTTCGCTGAGTTTGAGCGAGTCGGAAGCGCTGCTGACGGAGTTTCTGGAAGAGCAGCCGAAATCGGCCGAAGGCCATTTCCTGTTGGGCAATCTGTTTCGCAAACAGGAGTTGTGGGACCGGGCGCTTAACGAATACCTGGTGGCCATGGATTTGGATCCGTCGTCGCCGGCGGCGGCTGCCTACGAAATGTCGCAGCGGATTTTAAACTTTTACGATCACAATCGGTATAACCAATAAGTAACTCAAAAAAACGCGATATGAAAAAAATGTTTCTTTATCTGACGATGGCACTGACAGGTCTGTGCCTTGCGTCGTGCGAAGGTCCGCAGGGACCCGTCGGCCCCCGGGGTGCCAAAGGTGAGCCGGGCTCGGTCAATATGAAGACTTACACCTATCGGGTGAATTTCGAGGACTGGAATAAATTTGTGCCGGAAGGCCCCGACCCGGATGCCGTCCAATACTATTACTACGACATTGTGGATGAGGACATGAACGTTTACCTCAATCAAAAAGGTGTGGTGATGGTGTACCGTTATGTCGATAACAAATGCCAGAAGCCGTTGCCCGACGAGCAGTATTGCATCGATAACGGTGATATATGGCAGGAGCAGTTCGACTTTGATGTCTATGAACCGGATGACAATGAGTTGGGAAGTGTCCGTATTTATTGGACCATCAACGATTATGTCTATGAAGGCGCTCCCGACACCCAGGTCTTTAGAGTGGTGCTGATGTGGCCTTGATCTGGCCGTCGCACATCTCAATGATCCGGTCGGAAATGGCGGCCATGTCGCGGTCGTGCGTCACGACCAGAATGGTCAGATTCAGTTTTTCGCGCAACTCGAGCAGCAGCCGATGAAGTTCTTTCTTGTTGTTGCTGTCGAGGCTGCCCGAAGGTTCGTCGGCCAAAATCACAGACGGATGGTTAATCAGCGCGCGCGCCACGGCCACGCGCTGTTTTTCGCCTCCCGACAGTTCCGAAGGTTTATGTCCCATGCGTTCGGAGAGTCCCAGATAGTTGAGGAGCTCTACCGCATACGCATGGGCTTCTTTTTGCGGTTGTTTGGCAATCATGGCCGGTATCAGCACGTTTTCGAGCGCCGTGAACTCGGGCAGCAGCTGGTGAAACTGAAACACGAATCCCAAATGCCGGTTGCGGAAATCCGCCAACTGGTTGGCGTTCATCTGGCTTACGTTCTGTCCGTCGATGACAATTTCGCCGCCGTCGGCATGGTCGAGTGTCCCTAAAATTTGCAACAGGGTGGTTTTTCCGGCGCCACTGGCTCCCATAATGGAGACAAACTCGCGGGGGGCGATGTGCAGGTCGATGCCTTTGAGCACTTGCAGACTTCCGAAACTTTTGGTGATGTTCTTGGCGTTTATCATGCTGTAATCAATTGGTTCAACGTATAGGCGGCCAAATGGCAGCCGAACAGGGCCGGCAGGTAGGATACCGTGCCGAGGGTCGAGCATTTGTTGCGTTCGTCTTCCACCACGAAATCGAATGGTCCCTGGGCGAACAGTTCTGCCAGGTTCGCCGCTTCGACAAACAGCGGCAGGGTCCGGACGACGGCATTGCCGCCCAACAATAACCGTGTTCTGCTTTGCCAATCTTCCATTTGTCGCAATATGTTCTGCGAAATTACGTTTTTTTTCGCAGAGATTCAAAAAAAAGCGCCATGGTTTTCCATGGCGCTTGTAGGGCATAGCCTCCGGTGGCTTATTTGCCGGAGATGGCAAAGAACCGCAGGTTGTCGATGCAGACGTAGGCCGGCGTGTTCAGACCGGATTCGCCGACGTCGGTGCCGTCCACCGAGAAAAGCAGTTGGGTAACGGTGCCCAAGGTGCTGAGGCTGCAGGTGGTCCAGCTGTTGCAGATGAAGCTTTTGCCGTCGCGGAAATCGGCCAGGAAGAAATCGACCGAGCCGGTGGTCTCCTCGCCGTTCTTGCCGGTTACGGTCACCTTGTACCAGTCGCCGGCAGCCATGGCCGTTACGCCGCCAAAACCGCCGTCGTTTCCGTCTTTCAGTGCCAGATAAGTGTAGGTCGAGTTGTTGAAGTCCACGCTTTCGATGTTGACGGCCTGGTCAAATACGATGCTCGAGTTTCCGGCTGCAAACGAGCTGTAATAAATCACGCCGAAATTGGACGAGCCGTTGGCGCCGGCAGCGGCATAAACGCTGTACTGGTTGGCATAGCCGGCGGTTTCGCGGTCGGTCAGGTTCGAAACGACAATGCCGCCGTTCCAGTAGGAGAATCCGTCGTAGTTGCCTTCTTCGGTGTTGAACGTCACGCTGCCGATGACCACGGGAGTGGCCTCGCTGGTGTGTCCGCTTTCGCCCAGGCTGACGGTTTCGAAGTCGATGACCGTGGCGGGTTCTTCGTTGCTACAAGCGGCGAATGCGACGGCAATTGCCATCCAAAACGCCAGTTTTTTCAAGTTTTTCATACGCTTAATGTTTAATGATTTTATAAATGAAATTGTCTGATTTTAGCAGGTACATGCCGGCCGGCAGTCCGCTGCAGTCGAGCCGCTGCGTGCCGGCTTCGGCCTCGAAACGCCGGAGCAGCCGGCCGTCGGGGCGGTAGAGCAGCAGTTGGCTGCGACGGGCCAGACATAGTTGCAGCCAGTCGCCGGCGGGGTTGCCCACCCACAGCAGGTCGGCGGCGGTTTCGTCCACCGCATCGATGGGGTGCAGGTCTTCGATGCCGCAAAACTCGGTCGAGCTTTCGCCTATCCAGCCACAGTGCTGGTGGATGCCGTTGTACACCTTCACGAAGTGGATGGCGTCGAGCCGGGCCGGGTTGCCCTCGGCATCGACGGCCCATTCGATGTCGATGTTGCTTTTTTCGCTCGTGTTGGCCCAGTTGTCGGCATAGCCGTAGTCAAAGGCGTCGAGCAGCCAGTTCTGCCCCGTTTCGGAGGTGTTGTGCCCGTTGTCGGGCAGGCGGGTCCCGGACAGGGTGTACGACGGGTCGTCGGTCCATTGCGGATAATACGGCTGCTGGTGGTAGGTGTTTTTTGGGAGCCAGCCTTCGCCGCCCCGGTTGTCGCTCCAGGCAATGT
>JAGCZK010000093.1 GCA_017960065.1 Paludibacteraceae bacterium | reverse complement strand
TTTTGTTACCTTTGCCACCGAAAGCAGGACGGTCCGTCGCCGGCCCTTCGGGGCGGGAGGAAAGTCCGGGCAACGCAGGGCACCGTGCTTCCTAACGGGAAGTCGCTCGTGAGGGTGAGTACACGCAACAGAGAACAGACCGCCTACGGGTAAGGGTGAAACGGCGGGGTAAGAGCCCACCGCCAGTTTGGTGACAAGCTGGGCCGTACGCTCCTTATGTTGCAAAACCAAGTATACCGACGTATGTAGGGTTGCTCGCCCGATGTCGGGGGGTAGGTCGCTCGAGCCCGTCGGTGACGGCGGGCGTAGATAAATGACAGACGCCCTTTCGGGGGTACATAACCCGGCTTACAGGCCTGCTTTCGCCTTCTAAAAAGCGGGACGGTTGCATACGCAGCGGTCCCGCTTGTTTTTTGCCGTCGGCTCAAAACGTCCACGAGGCGCCGCACATCACCGTGGTGCGGGGCATCGGGTAACCGAGGTTGATTTCGTATTCCTGTGCCAGCAGGTTGTCGGCCTTGACATGGCACCAGAGTTCCTTCCAAATCCGATAGTCGAAGTGGGCGTTCCACAAAACGAAATGTGTGCTGATTCCGTTGTCGTCGGGGGCTTTGGGGGCTTGCAGGTACAGCCCGGCCACGTATTGTGCGCTGGTGCCGATGCGGAAACGCTCGTGGTGGTAGTTGAGCGACAGGTTGAGTTTGTGCTCCGGGGCGGCAATGGTCGGAATCGCCGCATGCAGGTAACTGTAGTTGGTGTTGAAGTGCAGTCCTTTGACAATCTGCCACGAAACTTCCAGTTCGAGGCCGCAGTTGCGCATTTCGCCGGTGTTGACATTCTTCGGACGGCCGTCTTCGACGCGTGTCTCAATCAGGTTTTTGGCATGGAGATAGAACAGATTCGCCCCCAGCCGCAGGCGCTTGTTGCACAGCTGCTGGCTGTAGCTGAGCTCGTAGTTCCACATGCTTTCGGCGTTCAGCTCGGCGTTGGCGGGCTTGTACATGTACAGCTCGCGGATGGTCGGGTTGCGGAATCCGCGCGATACCAGCGCTTTCAGCTCGGTGTTGCGGGGCAGTGCGAACGACAGGCCGCCTTGCGGAATGTAATTGAGCCCGGCGTTGCAGTGCCAGTCGAGGCGGATGCCCGCTTCGAGCGAAAACCACGACACCACCTGTTGGCGGAAGTCGAGGTAGGCGGCCAGTTCGTATTGGGCCTTGGTGATGATGTCGGTGGTGTTGCCGCCGGCTTTCTCCTCGTTCCAGGCGTGTCCGCCGAAATGCTGGTAGTCGAACCCGACGGTGGTGCGGTTGCCTTTGAAGCAGGCGACCGACTGGTAAGCCGAAAGGCCGGCCATGAGGTCGGTGTGGTGGTACAGCGAGAGGGTGGGGGTTCCGCCATCGGCGGCATAGCCGTCGTCGATGCGGTGGTGTCCTCCGTTGTAGTAGGCCCGGATGGCTCCCGAGGTCTTTTCGTATTGGTTTTCGACCGACAGCGAAGCGGTTCCGCGCAGGATGTGCATGTCGTTGTCTTCGAGCGGGGCGCTTACCAGGCCGGGGTTGGAGGCGTTGAAGTACGCCAGGTCGCCCATGGCGCCGATTTTCCATTGGTCGGTAAAGTCGTATCCCAAGCGCACAAAGGCGTTGTATTCGTCAAAATCCATGTTGGGGCGGTGTCCATCGGTACGGTTGTAGTTGAATCCGACGGCTTCGCTGAATTTTCCCTTGCGCACCTGGTTGGTGATGCCGGCGTCGAGCGTATAATACATGCCCCCCTGCAGGTGGACGTTGGTCAGAATGGTGTCGGACTGCGGCTGCCGCGTGACGATGTTGACCACGCCGCCCATGGCATTGCTACCGTAAAACAGCGAGGCCGGTCCGCGTATCACTTCGACGCGCTCGGTCATCATGGTCTGGTAGTTGTCGGCCACCGGGTGTCCGTACAAGCCGGCATATTGCGGCAGGCCGTCGATAAGCACCAGCATGCCGGTGTTGGGCGAACCGCCGATGCCTCTGACTTTGATGCCGCCCGAGCCGCCGGTGCTGACTCCGTAGCCCATGACGCCGCGTTGGGTGACAAACAGTCCGGGCACCTGCTCGTTGAGGGTGGGCAGAATGTTGGGTTCGTGGCGCTCTTCGAGCCGCTGTTGCCCAACCACACTGACGGTCAGCGGCAGCAGCCGCGGATCGGTGGGGTTTTTGGTGCCGGTGGTCACCACTTCTTCCAATTGGACGACATTCAAACTGTCGGAGGCTTCGTGTTCTTGCGCATAAACGGTGTTGGTGAGGCAGACCGATAGGGTCAGCGCCAGCAAGCGGGTGTGTTTCATAGTGAAGGGGGGTAAAATGACTAAAAGGGGTAAAAAAAAGATTCCGCCGGAGAGGCGGAATCGGATGTTTATTTCAATGCGGCCAGTGCCTTGCGGATCCGCTCGACGGCACGGGTGATGTTCTCGTCGGAAGTGGCATACGACAGCCGGATGCAGTCGGGGTCGCCGAAGGCGGCTCCTCCCACACAGGCCACATGGCCTTCGGTCAGTAGGTACATGGCCAGCTGGGCGGCATTTCCGATGGTTTCGCCTCCCGGCGTTTTCTTGCCGAAGAAGGACGAACATTTCGGGAATACGTAAAAGGCGCCTTTGGGCTTGTTGATTTGCAGCCCGGGGATGTCTTTCATCAGGTTGTAGATCAAATCGCGACGGCGTTCGAAGGCGCGGCGCATGTTCTCAACGCAGCTTTGGTCGCCCAGGTAGGCGGCTTCGGCGGCTTTTTGGGCAACTGAGCAGGGACCGGAGGTGTATTGTCCCTGCAGTTTGTTGCAGGCCTTGGTAATCCACAGCGGGGCGGCGATCCAACCGATACGCCAGCCGGTCATGGCGTAGCCTTTCGACACACCGTTGATGATGACCACGCGGTCGCGGATTTCGTCAAACTGTGCGATGCTCTCGTGTTTGCCGATGTAGTTGATATGTTCGTAAATCTCGTCGGAGATGACATAGACCTGCGGATGGCGGGCCAGCACGTCGGCCAGTCCTTTGAGTTCCTCTTTGGTATAGACGCTTCCCGTTGGGTTCGAGGGCGAGCACAGAATCAGCGCCTTGGTCTTGGGGGTGATGGCGGCCTCGAGTTGCGCCGGGGTGATTTTGAAGTCTTGGTTGATGCTGGCTTTGACAATCACGTTGGTGCCTTCGGCCAGTTTGACCATTTCGACATAACTTACCCAGTAGGGGGCGGGGACGATAACCTCGTCGCCTTTGCTGATAAGGCTCAGGATGACGTTGCACACCGCTTGTTTGGCTCCGTTGGAGCAGGAAATTTGGGCGGCGTCAAATTCCAAACCGTTTTCGCGTTTGAGCTTGGCTACGATGGCGTTGCGCAGGGCGGGGTAGCCGGCTACGGGCGAATAAAACGAAAAGTTGTTGTCAACGGCCTGTTTGGCGGCGGCTTTGATGTGGTCGGGGGTGTTGAAGTCGGGTTCGCCGACACTCAGGTTGATGACATCGACACCTTGTGCTTTGAGCTCACTGCTCTTTTGCGACATGGCCAGGGTTTCCGATTCGGACAGGGCTGCCAAACGTGTTGAAACTGCGTTCATAAATAGGATGTTTTGAAATTTCGGACAAAAGTAATGATTTTTTCGTTGTTTTTTGTAATTTTGTCAGGCAAAAATACAGGAAATGATTCAAAAATCTTTTTTACTCGTTCTGTTGCTGTTGGCCAGCGTTTCGGTGTATGCCGGCAAGAACGACATTATCGGTTATTGGCTGGACGACAACAAAGACGGGATTGTCGAGTTTTACGCCACCTCCGACAGTACGTTTGAGGCCCGTTTGCGTTGGCTCAAGCAGCCCAACGACGCCAACGGCCGCCCGCTGCTCGACCGCCATAATCCCGACAAGTCGCTGCGCACCCGCAAGGTGATGGGCATTGTGACGATGACCGTGCGCTGGAACGAAGCGGAGCAGTGCTACGAGTTGCTCAAGGCCTACGACCCCAAGTTCGGTTTGAGCGGCACGGGGCGTATCTGGGTCAACGGCAATGCCATGACTATCAAGGCCGGCAAGTTCGGCATCCGCGTCAAACGTGCGATGGCTCGGGTGAAAGGGGTTCCTGTTCAAAAATAAACCGCTGCCGAAGCCTGCGTTTTGACGGATTTTTGCTACCTTTGCAACACCGAATTCGAAATTCTTTAATCTAATTTATAAAGTTATGACTAAAAGCGCATTACAAATTGCAAGAGCCGCTTACCAACCCAAACTGCCTACGGCGTTGAAGGGTGCGGTGGCACTCAAAGAAGGTAAGGCTACCCAATCTGTGGCTGACCAGGAAGCCATCAAAAAGTTGTTCCCCAATACCTACGGTATGCCGGTGGTGACGTTCGAAACCGCCTCCAAGGCTGCCGAGCTGCCCGCCATCAACGTGGGTGTGATCCTTTCGGGTGGACAAGCCCCTGGCGGTCACAATGTGATTTCGGGTATCTTCGACGGACTCAAGAGCATGAACAAGAACTGCAAGCTCTACGGTTTCTTGGGTGGCCCGAGCGGTTTGATCGACCACAAATACATCGAGCTGACGGCCGACATTATCGACGATTACCGCAATACCGGCGGTTT
>JAGCZK010000092.1 GCA_017960065.1 Paludibacteraceae bacterium | reverse complement strand
TCCCATCACCCTGGGTGCTCTCATCATGCCCATAATCAACACCATGGACACGGTCATAGTAAAGACCAGGCTTCTGTCCATAGGCTACGACCAGGTGACCGCAAGGTCTCTCTTCGGTCAGCTTTCGGGCATCCGACAGCGAAAACACCTGAAAGCCGCCGCTATCGGTCAGGATCGGGCCGTCCCAGGCGTTGAACTTGTGCAGGCCGCCGCATTGCTCCAGGATTTTGGTGCCCGGTCGCAGGTAGAGGTGGTAGGTGTTGCCCAAAATGATCTGGGCGCGGATGTCTTCTTTCAGCTCGCGGGCATGCACCGCCTTGACCGAACCCACCGTGCCGACTGGCATGAAGATGGGGGTCTCGATGTCGCCGTGTGCCGTGTGCAGCACGCCGGCGCGCGCATGGGTTTTGGATTCGGTATGCAGCAAGTCAAATTTCATAGCTCAACAGATCTTCGGTGAGGACAATCGTTTCGAGGGTGTTGGTGCGAGCGGCGTCGTAGGCGCAGCGCACCCGCACGTAATTTTCGGTAAATCCGGCCATTGTGCCTTTTTTGCGGGCACTTTCCCACAACACTTGATGCGACTGGCCGACCTGGCTTTGGTAAAAATCCTGTTTTTTCTTGTCGGAAAGCGCCAGCAGCAAATCGGTGCGGAGGCGTTTTTCCTTGGGCGTCACGCAATGCTCGATACGCAGGGCCGCTGTGCCCGCCCTTTCGGAGTAGGGGAACACATGCAGCTGGCAGACCGGCAGGGCTTCGATAAAGTGGTACGACTGGTCGAAAAGCGCCTCGGTTTCGCCACGCATGCCCGCCATCACGTCCACGCCGACAAAAGCCTGGGGAAGGCGTTGGCGGATGCGGGCGATTTTGTCGGCAAACAGGGAGGTGTCGTAGCGGCGGTGCATGAGGCGCAAGACTTCGTCGCTTCCCGCTTGAAGCGGAATGTGAAAGTGCGGCGCGAATTTCGGATTCTCCGCCACAAAGTCGATCAGTTCGTCGCTGAGCAGGTCGGGCTCTATCGACGAGATGCGGTAACGCTCAATGCCCGGTACCTTGGCCAGGGCCTCGACCAGTTCGAGGAGCGTCTCGCCTTGGTGCCGGCCAAAATCCCCGATATTGACCCCGGTCAGGATGATTTCTTTTCCGCCTTGAGCGGCCACCCATTGGGCTTCGTTGACCAAAGAGGCGATGGAGCCGCTCCGGCTGCGGCCGCGGGCGAACGGAATGGCGCAGTACGTGCAGAAACAGTCGCATCCGTCTTGGATTTTCAAAAAGTGCCGGGTGCGGTCTTCCTTCGAACAGGAGGCCTTGAACGGGGTCATCGTCTTGGTGTCGCTGACCCGGACCTGCACGTCGAGGCCGATTTCTTCGAGCAGGGCGGGCAAGTCGAATTTGTCGTTGCTGCCCAAAACCAGCGAAACGCCCTCGAAACCGGCGATTTCGGCGGGTTTGAGCTGGGCGTAGCATCCCATGACGATGATTTTGGCGTCGGGATGTTCGCGGTGAAGCCGGTGGATGAGTTGGCGCCCTTTGGTGTCGGCCGCGTCGGTCACCGTGCAGGTGTTGACAATGCAAAGTTGTGGCGATTCGCCCGCCTGGGCCGGGTGCATCCCCAACTCACGCAGTTGCGAAGCCAGGTACGAAGACTCCGAAAAATTGAGCTTGCACCCTAAGGTATGAAACTGATAGGCGGCCGGTGTCATGAAGGCGATGTTCGGTTAAAACGGATACGGTACACCGGGTACTCTCCCCATTGCCGGCCAAAGCACAGCATATAGGCCAGCGCGGCGGCAAACGCGCCGATCGGGGCTCCTGCCAAGGTGTCCTCCAAAAAATGTTGCGACAGGTAGATGCGCGAATAGGCCCCCAGTAGCGCCAAAAGGCAAAGCGGCAGCTGCCACTTGCGGTAGCGGGGCGGCAACAGGGCGGCCAGACAGCCGATAAAGGCGAAAATGGCCGAGGTGTGTCCGCTCGGGAAACTGTTGTAGGCGTCCCACAGATGCACGCCATCGACGGTGTCGGGCAGTTGCAGGCCCAACTCCCGAAAGAGCGTAAGCGGCCGCGGACGGGCGACCAGGTACTTGAGCGGCTGGGTCAGCAGGGCGGCGACGGCTTGTCCGGCCAGCACAAAAACGCCCGTGCGGAGTTTGTAAAGCAGCAGGGCCAGGCCGATATAGCAGGGGATCCCTCCTCCTATATGGGTGTAATAGCGGAAAAAAAAGTCGGCGGCCGGATGATGCCGGGCATTGAGCGCCAGGTGGGTGTCAATCTGCCCGTGTTCATACAAAAAGACGCCCATGATGAGCACGGCCATGCACATGCACGACCAGAACAAGCCATTGAGGCGCCAATAGGAAAGCCACGCGTTTTTCATCTTGCTGCAAAGATACAACAAAGAATCGAAATTGCGAAAACCGCCGCGTGGGTGTGCCCAAGTTTTTTTTGAAACAATTTGATGAAGGGATGGAAAATAATCATTAACTTTGCAGCGTGATTCGTCACACTCGGGGTGCTGCAAACCTGACGGTTGCGGCTGAGATTATACCCACAACACCTGATACGGGTAATGCCGTCGTAGGAAACAAAAAGGGACTTTTTAACCATCATTGCCTCGGGTACACGGTTTTTTGCCGTATGTCCGAGTTTTTTTTTATTGGTATGAAAATCTGGATCAACGACCGTGAGACCGTTACCGACGCCTGCAACTTGGGCCAGCTGGCCGACCAGTTGCAACTGCCCTCCAATGGGGTGGCCGTCGCTGTCAACAACCAAATGGCGCCCCGCGCCCAGTGGAACGCCACCGCTTTGGCCGAGGGCGACCGGGTGGTGGTGATTAAAGCCGCTTGCGGAGGATAGGACATGTTGCAGTATATCTCCCATTATACCGACCGTTACACCTATCTCGACGGTATCCGCATGGCCTTGGAAGGCGGATGCCGCTGGGTGCAGCTGCGCATGAAAGACGCTGCAGACGCCGAGGTGCGCCCGGTGGCGTTGGAGGCGATGCGGCTTTGCCGCGAACACCGGGCCACCTTCATCATAGACGACCGGGTGGCGTTGGTCAAGGAACTTGGCGCCGACGGGGTGCATTTGGGCAAAAACGACATGCCGGTGGCCGAGGCGCGCAAGTTGCTTGGCCGCCAATTCATCATTGGCGGAACTGCCAACACGTTCGAAGACATTCTGTTACATTACCAATCTTCGGCCGACTATATCGGTTGCGGCCCCTTCCGCTTCACCACCACCAAAGAAAAACTGGCGCCCGTATTGGGTCTCGAAGGCTATCAAAGCCTGCTTGCCCGGATGCGCGAGGCCAAAATCCAGCTGCCGTTGGTGGCGATTGGCGGCATCACGGCCGAAGATATCCCGGCACTGATGCTGACAGGAGTAAGCGGCATTGCGGTGAGTGGTGCGGTGCTGCGGGCGCAAGATCCGGTGGCCGAAGTGAAACAATTGATAAGACTAACACAAGAAATATGAGCAAACTGATTATTGCCGGAAGAGAATTTAATTCCCGATTGTTTTTGGGAACCGGAAAGTTTAGTGACAACCAATTGATGGCCAAGGCAATCGAAGCCTCGCAGACAGAAATGGTGACGGTGGCCATGAAGCGCATCGAACTGGACGACAAACAAGACGATTTGCTGACGCACATTACGCAGCACCGCCACATCCAGCTGTTGCCCAACACGTCGGGCGTGCGCAATGCCGAAGAGGCTGTGTTCGCCGCCCAGATGGCCCGCGAGGCCTTCGGCACCAATTGGCTGAAACTGGAAATCCATCCCGATCCGCGCTACCTGCTGCCCGACTCGGTCGAAACCCTCAAAGCTACCGAAAAACTGGTGAAGCTGGGGTTTGTGGTGTTGCCCTACTGCCAGGCGGATCCTACCTTGTGCAAACACCTCGAAGAGGCCGGCGCGGCCACGGTGATGCCGCTCGCCGCTCCGATCGGTACCAACAAGGGCCTGCGGATGAAAGACTTTTTGCAGATCATTATCGAACAGGCGACGGTGCCTGTAGTGGTGGATGCCGGAATCGGAGCGCCGAGCCATGCGGCCGAAGCCATGGAAATGGGGGCCGACTGCTGTCTGGTCAACACCGCCATCGCCGTGGCCGGCGACCCTGTCGCCATGGCCGATGCCTTCCGGCAAGCGGTCATCGCCGGCCGTCAAGCATACGAAGCCGGGTTGGGCGCTGTTTCCGACGCCGCCGAAGCTTCCAGTCCGCTCACCGCTTTTTTGAACCTCTAAACCCTTCAGACTTATGCCACAAGACCACAAAGCTTACGCTCAACGCGAAAAACACTACCTGTCGGGCAAACGCTTCCCCGAAATCCGGGTGGGCATGACCAAGGTGAACCTGACCCCGACCGTCACCAAAGACGAGCAGGGAAACACCCATGTGGAGAAAAACGCCCCGGTGTTGGTGTACGACACCAGCGGCCCGTTTTCCGACCCCAATATCCAGGTGGATCTGAAAAAAGGGTTGGAACGTATCCGCGAGCCGTGGATCGAGGCGCGCAACGATACCGAGCAGCTCGCGCAGCTGAGTTCGGCCTACGGCCGTCAGCGCATGGCCGACCACAGCCTCGACCATCTGCGTTTCGAACATATCCAACTGCCTCGCCGGGCCAAAGCCGGCAAGTCCATCACACAAATGGCCTACGCCAAGGCGGGCATTGTCACTCCCGAGATGGAATATGTGGCCATCCGCGAAAACATGAACTGCGAGGAGTTGGGCATAGCCACGCACATCACGCCCGAATTTGTCCGTGACGAAATCGCCCGCGGACGTGCCGTGCTACCGGCCAACATCAACCATCCCGAAAGCGAACCCATGATTATCGGCCGCAATTTTGCGGTGAAGATCAACACCAATATCGGCAACTCGGCCACCACATCGTCGATCGAGGAGGAGGTGGACAAGGCCGTCTGGTCGTGCAAATGGGGCGGCGACACGCTGATGGACCTTTCGACCGGCGCCAATATCCACGAAACCCGCGAATGGATTGTGCGCAACTGTCCGGTACCCGTTGGGACCGTTCCCATCTACCAGGCCCTCGAAAAAGTGGACGGCAAGGTCGAGGATTTGACTTGGGAAGTGTATAAAGACACCCTGATTGAGCAATGTGAGCAGGGGGTGGACTATTTCACCGTTCATGCCGGTATCCGCTACCAGAACGTGCATTTGGCCGACAGCCGCCTGTGCGGAATTGTGAGCCGTGGCGGCAGCATCATGAGCAAATGGTGCCTGATTCACCAGCGCGAAAGCTTTTTGTATGAGCATTTCGACGAAATCTGCGACATTGTGGCCCAGTACGACGTGGCCCTGTCGCTGGGCGACGGCCTGCGTCCCGGATGTACGGCCGATGCCAACGACGCCGCCCAGTTTGCCGAACTCGACACTTTGGGCGAACTGGTGGTGCGCGCCTGGAACAAGGACGTGCAGGCCTTTATCGAAGGCCCGGGACATGTGCCCATGGACCAGATTGCTGCCAATATGAAGGTGCAGCAGACCATCTGCAAAGGTGCTCCGTTCTATGTATTAGGACCTTTGGTGACAGATATTGCACCGGGCTATGACCATATTACGGCAGCCATCGGTGGCGCCATTGCAGCAGCCAGCGG